>JABSRR010000060.1 GCA_013215025.1 Pseudomonadales bacterium | reverse complement strand
CGGGTCCACTATTTCGGGTGCGTGAAATGTCGACAGTGGAGGATCCTCAACAACTCGTCGCGAAACTTCATCGAGGGCCTGGGGGAAAAGGTCTGTTTCGAATGCGCGGATGCAGGATGCAAATGCTCAGCCAGCTGTACAACCTCACCAACAATACATAAGGTAGGTGAACTCAGCTTAGACAGCTCAGGCGCTGACTGAATGTTGGCAATATCGGAGCGAAGCAGCTTTTGCTCAGGCGTTGTGCCCTTAGCTACCAGCGCAACTGGCATATCCTCTGACATACCAGCTTGGCGCAAACCCTGACATATTAATGGCAGCGTTTTTAAGCCCATATAAAACACCAAGGTCTTACCCGGTAAGACTAAGCTTGACCAGGGTAAATCAAGTTTTCCATCAACCAGCTGCGCGGTAATAAACTGTACCGACTGCGCGTAATCACGATGCGTAAGTGGGATTCCAGCATAGCTGGCACAGCCGTTCGCAGCGCTGATACCGGGTACTACTTGAAACGGCACCTGTCGCTCAACCAGCGTACTCAGCTCTTCACCGCCGCGACCAAAAATAAAGGGGTCACCGCCTTTTAAACGCACCACACGCTTACCCGCTAAGGCAAGCTCGGCTAAGCGATGATTGATTTCATCTTGCGGTACCGCGTGCTGAGAACGCTGTTTACCCACATACAGGGTTGCGGCAGTATCCGGAATTAAGGCCAGAATTGCTTTACTTACCAATCGGTCATACAACACCACCTCAGCGCGCTGCAATAAACGTAATGCTTTCACCGTTAGTAACTCAGGATCACCCGGACCTGCGCCTAACAAATATACTTCACCGCAGGCTAAAAATTCTTCAGGCTTAGCAAGCGCCTGCTGCATAGTTTGCTCAGCTTGCTGAAGGCGGTTAGCATAGACTTGATCGGCTAAAGCACCCTGCAGTAACTGCTGCCACAGACGTCGACGAATGCTTGGACGCTGTGCATTAATTTGCTGACGATAGCCTGCGATAAACGCCGCTAAACGTTGATGCCCGGCAGGAATAAAAGCACTGATTTGCTGTTTTAAAACTTGGCTAAGACTTGGCAAACCTTCGGCATGGGTAATCGCAATCGACAGCCCATCTTGCTCGATCATCGCAGGAAAGACAAAATCACTGGCAGCCGGATTATCGGCCCGATTGCAGGGAATCGCATGCGTTTTGGCAAATTGCTGAAGATCTGCATTCAGCGCACCGTCGTTGGTAGCGGCAAGCAGACAGGCATATTCACTGGACAACTCTGCAAGCATCACCGGCTGCTGCAAAATCGATAAACGCGCTGAATCAACCTGCTGATTACTATCGCCATATTGCTGCTGCAGCGCATACAATTCTGGCAGTACATCTATTGCAATCAGGTCGACCTTGGCGCCAGCCTGTAATAGTTTTTCTGTTCGGCGCAGCGCCACCGAACCGCCACCTACCACTAGGCAGGATTGTCCGCGCAGCGAGTGAAATAAGGCAAGTTTATGCATCCATATCTCCCGCGCTTAACGCTAATAATGCAAGCCAGTTGGCTTGTTTAGCGATTTTCTCGATGCAGCCCTGCAGCCTCGTTTGATGCTGCTCAGCAAGCAGGCCAAAGCGCAGCAGCGCCTGATTATCAGACATCACGACCACTCGAATCAAAATCCCCGAAAGCGCAAAGGCATGACGCAAACTAAGCGCCACATCGAGACTACAGCGATAGCTAAGAAATAAACCGCTATTGCCCTGTAAAACAAGACCAAACGGCGCTAGCGATGCCAGTGCGCTAAGCATCCAGTCGGCGTTTTGCCTAATGGTTTGTCGCGTGGCCTGCTGCCAATCTCGATCGGCCAGTGCCTGACTGGCAATATATTGAGCCGGACCGTTGATTGACCAGGCAGGAATCGCCTGCTGAATATGCTGTCGCAACGCCGCGTTCGCAAATACAAAACCTAAACGGATACCGGCTAAACCAAAAAACTTGCCAAACGAACGCAGTACCACAAGATTTTCAAGTTGCTCAACACTGTCAAGCAGACTTTGCCCCGCCGTTAGATCAATAAACGCCTCATCAACAATTAAATATGTATCTTGCAGCTGCTGTGCCCAGCTGACGATTTGTGTCACAGCAATTTTCGCGGTTGACGGGTTATTCGGTTGTATCAGCAACAGATGCTGGGCTGCATTTTGCTGCAGAGCCTGATCAACCGCAGTTATCAATGAGGCATTATCGTCACTGGGGTAAAATTCGCAGCGATTGCCCGCTCGCTGCCAATGTTCGGCATGTTCTTGATAACCAATTGTGGGTAATAATATCGGTGCAGCACTGGCACAGAGGGTATTGATTGCCGCAGGTAACACATGAATGGCTGCCTGTGAGCCGGGCACGGCTAAATATTCAGTATGGCCATAATAGCTTACCACAGCCTGCGCAAACGCCGCATGATAATCTGGCAGCTGCTGAAATACCGCCGCCGGTATATTCGGTAACGGGTATGCCTGTGGATTAATGCCGGTTGATAAATCTAACCATGCCTGCTGCGGGCGCTGATACTGGGCGGCAGCCTGTGAAACATCACCACCGTGCTTTGGCAAACTAAGAAACAGCTGCTGCAGCTGCTCACGCTGTGACTGCGAAAGTGCAGCATTTGTAAATGCCGGCAGGGCCTGAATAGCGGTAGCACCAAGATGACTCGAATCAGGATGTAGCGTTGCTGTTAGCAACATAGTGAAGCTCCACTCAGCCATCGACTGAAAAGCGTAAATAGCACAATACAGGTAACCCACAGCATTAGGGCACGATTTACTAGCGCACAGGCTTTTGCAATAGTTTGCGCAGAGGCCGTATTGGCTGCATTTTCGCTTGGCCCCAGTGCAGCTCGCTGCTGACTTTCACCAAAGTAGCTGGCATCGCCGCCTAAAGCCGTATTTATAGCACCTGCACCCGCTGCCATAACAGGCCCTGCATTCGGGCTTTTCCAACTGCTGGCCTGTGCCCGCCAGCTAGCGATTGCCTGTCGAAAATTGCCTACGCAGGCATAACTCAGGGCTGTTAATCGGGCTGGCAGGTAATTCAGCAGGTCATCTAAGCGTGCGGCAGCCCAGCCAAATTCCTTAAAGCGAGGATTTTTATAGCCCCACATTGCATCCAATGTATTACTCAAACGATACATTACCACACCTGGGATACCGGCTAGCAAAAACCAGAACAGTGCCGAAAATATGGCATCCGCGCCATTTTCAAGCAATGACTCACAGCAGCCCTTGGCTATCTCTGACTCGTCTAATTGCTCGGTATCGCGACTGACGATCATCGCCAAAGCTTGTCGCGCTGCGGCAAGGTCGTGCTGACATAATGGCGCGCGAATTGCCTCAGCATGCTGCAGCAAGCTTTGCCATCCAATTGCTAGATAGACTATCGCCGCCGATAATATAAGCATCAACACAGTATACTCTGCGAGTATTTGCTGCAGGTAATAAGCGAGCCCAACAAGCGGTAAGATTGCAAGCGCCAGCGCTACGCAGCCACGTGCTTTGCGCCAGCTGCCTGTATTCAGCGTTTTTTCTAAGCTATTGGCCAGATGTCCAAAGCCAACCAAGGGGTGAAACCGCTTTGGCTCTGCAAAACATTTATCGAGCAGTAGGGCTAATAACAGCTGGAAAATCATCATCATTACTCTGATTGATGAATTTTACGCGATTTAGCTGCAGCGTTAGCAGCATCTGGCAAGGACAGCAGCTGTAATAAATCGGATAGCGGCAGTGCCGCTTCTACCGCATCGGCTAGGCGGTCAATCTCCTCTTCTCGATAGGCCTGATAATCAAACTCGCTGGCCTCTGCGATGCCCGCCCATTCAATGATATATTGTAATAGCTCTGCGGAATCAAATAATCCATGCAGATAGCTGCCCATAATTTGCCCTGATTGATGCATTGCTCCATCATGAAATGGCTGTTGATCGGTCTCACGCTGCAGCGAAAAAACCGGCTGCTCTAATGCTGGGCCCGATGACAGGCCTGCATGAATTTCATAACCACTTACCGCGGCACCTGAGTGTATATGCTTACCCTGCACATTACGCAGAATTTTTTCTGCCGTTAGCGTTGTCTGCATATCAAAAAATCCCAAACCTGCTGACGAGCCAGCGGCGGCCTCAATCGCCTCGGGGTCATGAATCGCGCTACCTAACATCTGATAACCACCGCAAACACCAATAAGTTTGCCACCAAAGCGCAAATGTTTTTGAATAATTGCCGGCCAGCCCTGCTGTTGCAGCCAGGCTAGGTCACCGCGAACATTTTTACTGCCTGGCAATATAATTAAATCGGCGCCGCTAAATTGATCAGGCTCTGTAATAAACTCACAGTGCAGCTGCGGGTGCATGCGTAATACATCAAAGTCAGTGTGATTACTGGTACGCGGATAGGTTAATACGGCGACTTTTAATTGCTGACCCTGCTGCTGCAGGTGCTGACTGGCTGAGAGGCTGTCTTCAGCCTCGATATGTAAATTATGAATATAGGGAATAACCGCAATNACTGGCACACCGGTTTTCTGCTCAAGCCAATCAAGCCCNGGCTTTAATAAATTCACGTCACCACGNAAGCGGTTAATAATAAAACCCTCTACGCGTGCCTGCTCACTCTCGCTAAGCAAGGCATAAGTGCCATAAAGGTGGGCAAATACTCCACCGCGGTCGATATCGGCAACAATCACGACCGGACAATCAATGGCTTCTGCAAACCCCATATTGGCGATATCGTGCTCACGCAAATTGATTTCTGCTGGGCTGCCAGCACCCTCGACAATGACGTGCTGATACTGGGCGGTAAGTTCGCTATGCGCAGCAACCACGGTATGCAATAAAGACGGCTTGTAGCGATGATATTGCTCGGCTTTCATATTACCAATAGCCTTACCGTTAACAATCACTTGCGCGCCTAAATCGCTGTTAGGCTTGAGCAAAATAGGGTTCATTAATACGCTAGCGGCTAGTCCGGCGGCTTCTGCCTGCACCGCCTGCGCACGTCCAATTTCGCCGCCGTCAGCCGCGACCGCGCTATTGAGGGCCATGTTCTGCGATTTAAACGGTGCAACCGAGATATGTTGACGCGCCAGCATGCGACAAAATGCGGTGACTAAAATACTTTTCCCGGCATCAGATGTTGTGCCCTGCACCATTAAGCTGTGTGGCTGGCGGTAGTGCTTGCTAGTCATTCTGAAGCCTGCTGCATAGACTGTTCCTGGCGTGCATCAATCGACAATAATAAATCACGCAACTGCTCCTCATAAGCTTGGCTATCTTGCCACATACCTCGCTGACAAGCCTCTAACAGGCGCTCGGCCATTTCTGTCAACGCGGCAGGATTATGCGCGGATAAAAACGCCTGATTCTGCTCATCAAACAAAAGCTGGTCGGCAAGGTCACGATATTGATAATCATCGATCAGATTAGTTGTAGCATCATAGGCAAAGATATAATCAACGCTGGCAGCCATTTCAAATGCACCTTTATAACCGTGTGCCTGCATGGCCTCTATCCACTTAGGATTAAGCACGCGTGATCGCATCACCCGATTCAGCTCTTGCTTCAAGGTTCGCACTACCGGCTTTGCAGGGTTGGCATGATCATTATGATAAATCGTGGGCTCACTACCTGACAGCACAGCAACCGCGTTAGTCATGCCACCTTGAAACTGATAATAGTCGTCAGAGTCTAAAATGTCGTGCTCACGGTTATCTTGATTTTGCACTACTGCCTCAAGTTGCGACAAACGCTGTGTAAAACTTTGTTTGGCCTCAACCCCATCGGCTGAAGCCTGATCATTGCCATAAGCATAGCCACCCCAATTCACATACGCCTCAGCCAAATCGTCACGGCTTTGCCAGCAACGTTCATCAATTAAACCCTGCAGCCCAGCGCCATACGCACCTGGCTTACTGCCATAAACTCGATAGCTGGCTTTGCGACGTGCCGCTGCGGCAGAGTCACCTTGCGCAAGCCACTCCGCCTCGGCGGCGATAATATTTGCTTGAATAGTATTCATATGTGCCGGCTCATCATAGTCGATCAGCGCGGTGACGGCTGCATCGTAGAGGCGCATAACATTCGGAAACGCATCGCGAAAAAATCCTGAGACTCTCAGCGTTACATCAATTCGTGGGCGACCCAGCAACATGCAGGGGATAATTTCAAAATCGACCACGCGCTGTGAGCCTGGCGCCCATATCGGCTTAATGCCCATTAGGGCAAATGCTTGCGCAATATCATCACCACCGGTGCGCATGGTGGCAGTGCCCCATACCGACAGGCCAAGCTGTTTTGGATAATCACCATGATCTTGTAGATGTCTTGCAATTAAGGCATCGGCCGAGCGCTGACCAATCGCCCAAGCCGCCGGCGAAGGTATGGAGCGATTATCTAAGGAATAAAAATTACGGCCGGTTGGCAAGGTATCTAATCGGCCGCGCGTCGGTGCGCCACTTGGCCCAGGTTCTACAAAGCGACCCGCCAAACCTGCGGTTAAAGCTGAAACCTCGTTTTCTACAGACGTCTCAAGTGCTGGCAACAACACCTCGCGCGCATATTCTAACAATTGATAGCTGTGTGGGAATGCATCTTGTATTAACCTAAGCTCATAGTCGCCGAGCACATACTGCTCAACCCACTGCAGCGCTAATAATTCTAGCCGCTCGCGCGTATCTGCAGTGGTTCGCCAAGGCCGATCCGATAGCTGCTGCAGCAGCGGTGGGCAGGGGCTGTCCCAGGGTTCAACTTCAAGCTGTAAAGGATCAAAGGCGGCAGACTGATGCTGGATATTCAGGTCATTCACCAGAGCGTTTAATATACCCTGCGCCTCAGGTGCGCTGCCGCGCGGCAGACGCAACAAGGCAACAATGGTATCACTGAGCTTTTCAGCATCCGGTAGCTGGCCCAAAATATGTAAACCATGTCGAATTTGCGCTTCTTTGATATCACAGAGATAGGTATCTAACTGGTCTAGCAGCTGCGCATCATCGGATTCGTCGTCGCGCATATCTAACTCAGATAATATGTTAGTTTTCGTCACCTTATCGATGATTTGCTCGCGCAACCAGCTTTCACGGCGGCTGTCCATTGACATCGCCTGATAATATTCATCGACCAGCGCTTCTAATGCCGCTAGCTCACCGTAAACTTCCGCACGCGTCATTGGCGGCATCAGGTGATCAATAATCACCGCCTGACAGCGCCGTTTTGCCTGAGCGCCTTCACCGGGATCATTAACAATAAAGGGATAAAAATGCGGCATTGGCCCAAGTGCAATATCTGGCCAACATTGCTCTGACAGAGCACTGCCCTTGCCCGGCAGCCATTCTAGATTGCCATGTTTGCCCATATGCACCACAGCATCAACCTGATACTCAAAGCGCAGCCAAAAATAAAACGCCAAATAGCTGTGCGGTGGCACCAAATCGGGATCATGGTAGTTTGCTAACAGATCGACATTAAAACCGCGCGCGGGCTGAATGCCAATAAATGTTTCACCCAGGCGAATGCCCGCCAGCATAATCCTGTTATGACGGCACTTGGGATCTTGCTCGGGCTGACCCCAGCGTGATATTACCGCCTGTTGCGCGGCCAGCGGCAATTGTGCAAAGTGACTTCGGTAGCTATCAAGTGCAATACTTTGCCAGCAAGGCAAATAATGCAAGGTGCTTGGATTATTGGTCACCGCCGTCAACAAGGCGCGGATTAGCGCATCACCATCTTCAGGCAGATCGTCAAGCGGATAACCAGCATCGGCTAAAGCGTGTAAAAAATTCACGGTCGAGTTTGGCGTGTCTAAACCTACGCCGTTACCGATACGCCCATCTTTAGTTGGATAATTAGCCAGGATGATGGCTAAACGTTTTTGTTGATTAGGCTTTGCAGCAAGGCTTAGATAGCGCTTAGCCAACTCGGCAACAAATTGGCAGCGCTCATGATGAGCCTGATAACGCACCACGGCAATTTCACAACGCTCGCTCCAATGACTCTCGGCTTTAAAGCTGACCGCGCGCGTTACCACGCGACCATCCATTTCTGGCAGTACCACCTGCATGGCAATATCGCGCGCACGCAAACCCTGCGAATAATTTTGCCAGTCTTGTTCTGTGCTACTAGAAAGCACCAACTGCAGAACTGGAATGTCTCGCGTAAACGGTGACTCAAAGGCAGTGGGCGTTGATGATAGCTCAGGACTGCTGACGGTATTTGAGGCAAAGCCGGTGGTATTAATTACCAGCCCGGCGTCAGACTCGGTAATTAGCGCATTGACTAAGGTAATAGACTCTGGGTCTTTCAGTGAGGCAATCGCTATCGGCAGCACCTGTACACCGGCAGCCTCAAGCGCCTGAATAAGCGCATCAAACAAGCCAGTATTGGCACTTTGTAAATGACTGCGATAAAACAGCAATACTGCGATGGTTCTGCTTGGCTTATCGGCGGCGCTTGGCTTATCAACGTCGCATGGCATATCGGCCTGGCTTGGCTGATCGGAATGGCTAAGCTGTTGCTGCCAGCGCTGCTGCCAGTCAAAAAAACTCGCCTGCGAATGCTTCAAGGGCGACTGCGGCATATAGAGCAGGCATTGCGGCAGGTATTCTGGTTCGGCCCAGCTCTGCGGCAGGGATAGATACTGATCTGCCAAATACAAAAACAGCTGTCGATTATTATGCGCGCCACCTTGCCGCAGATATCGCCAAATACGCTGCGCTGCTTCTAGAGACACAGAGGAAGACTGCATTAACTCAAGATCTTCGGCATCGTCACCCGGCACTAAAATAAGCTGTCGCGATGAAGACTGCTGCTGCCACGCTAATAACTGTTCAAAGCCATATTGCCAGTAAGCCGAACCGCCCAACAGTGACACCAAAACAACTTGGGCATCGGCCAAGGTTTTATCAAGGTACAAATCTAACGCCGCAGGTTTAACTAATTGCATCCAATTTGCTAGACGCACGCTGGGAAAATCCTGCGGCAGTTGATCAACCGCTGACGCCAGTGCCGATAAAGCACTATCGGCTGCCGACAACACAACAATATCACCGGCGGATTGGCCTAAGTCGACGATGCCTTCTTCATCGCTAAAACCACCGGGTTGTGCTGCTAAAAGATGCATAACAATGCCACTAAAAAATAGCCGAAGTACAAAGCCGAATTGCTAGCCAATACCTCAGCGCCCTTTGTTTAGGCTGCCGCCAGTTCCGCCGCTTGTAAGGCTTGGGTAATATCGGTCTGATTAATGCCCTTGCCAATAAACACTAAATTGGTCGTCGGTGTTTCAGTCGCACCCCAGAGGCGATCAAAATGCACATCTAAGCGCTTACCCACCGCCTGCAAAACTTGTCGCATAGGCTTGCCAGGCAACGCAGCAAAACCTTTAGCACGATAAATATTATGGGTATTCAATAGATCTGTTAGAATTGCTTGCAGTTTGTCGCCATCAACCTGACCAAGGCTAATCACAAAAGAATCAAAATGATCATGGGCATGATCATGGTCGTGGCCATGATCGTGATGATGATCGTGATGATTATGTACCGCATCGATACGCTCTTCGGCCGCTGACTCAATCCCCATTAACAGATTCAAGTCGGCCTCACCGTGACTGATATAGCTGGTTTTTACCGCATCCGGCAATTTAGCCGCCATCATCTCGCTCACTCGCTGACGATCGGCATCTGCCAATAAATCGTTTTTACTGACGACAACAAGATCTGCCGCACTCAGCTGATCGTCTAATAGCTCTTGCAGACTAGGATCATGATCTAGGCTGTCATCGGCTAAACGCTGCTGCTGCACTAAGTCTTCATTGCTGGCAAAACGCCCAGCCGCCACAGCCGGGCCATCAACCACGGTAATCACGGCATCGACCGTGCAATATTGTTTTATTTCGGGCCAGTTAAATGCCTGTACCAGCGGCTTTGGTAATGCAAGACCTGAGGTTTCAATCAGAATATGATCGATATCATCGCGGCGCTCGACTAACTGCTGCATCACCGGCAAAAACTCCTCCTCGACGGTACAGCAGATGCAGCCATTCGCTAATTCATAAATGCCATTTTGCGTTTGTTCACCGGCCGTATCCTCGTCGCAGTCAAGTGGACAGCTGCGCAGCAAGTCAGCATCAATATCTAATTCGCCAAACTCGTTCACAATCACCGCAATGCGTTTGCCCGCTGCCTGTTTCAACACATTAGACATTAAGGTTGTTTTACCGCTGCCCAGAAAGCCTGTGACCACGGTGGCCGGAATTTTGTTTAACTGCATAAAAGCACCTTTTAGATAAATCTTGGCCTCAGTTGCTGAGTGCCAATAATAGTCGCAATTTAGCCGCATATTGTAACGCGAACTGCCGCTAGATTCACCGCTTGCCGGCGAATACTGATAGATTTAACAAGGCTAATGATAGCCTAACCTGCAAAGCTGAGCGGTGATCAACTAGCGTAGGCCTTTGCTACATGCATTTGCCCAGCCTCACTGCATATAACGTCGGACAATATTGGTTTCTTCGGAGATAGCTCTTCAACGCTTGAAAGTTGTCATTAATAGACGCACTTAAAAGTTACGCTGAGAAGTTGCTGTTTGATAAAACTCAGTAATTTGCTGCGAAATGCCGCGAAATAGCGCAAGAAATATAAAGAAAGCCCGAACAACGCTTATCATAGTTAAGACAAGTCGCTATAATTGCGCCGGCTCAGATGACGGGCTAGTCCTTAGCATCTAAGCCGTTATCACATCATTTACCCGTAACGGTCGAAACGATATTTTTGCATATTCATCGACCATCACTTTTACCATCAACACATTTTTGACCATGCCCAAGTTCGCTAATTTTTTATTCAAGTCGCCAGCCAATCTCTTGCCTGCTGGCTTCGCCATTATAGCCTTAACGATGATTTTCCAGCTCTCGGCCTGCAGCCAAGAACCCAGCACTGCCAAGCAGTCTACACAGGCTAAACAGCACGACCACAGTCAGCATCAACATGGTCAATTAGAAATCACCAGCCTAGACCCAAACGCAACTGCACCCACACTCAATATGCAGATTGTTAAAGATGCCATGAGTGGCTGGAATGTGCATATTCAAACCGAAGGCTTTCGCTTTACCCCAGAGGCAATCAATCAAGATGCTACACTTGGTCAAGGCCATGCACATATTTTTGTCGACGGTTACAAAATTGCGCGTATATATGGCGAATGGTATCACCTGAGACGCCTAACGCCTGGTCAACATACGGTGCGCATCACCCTGAACGCTGATGACCACTCTGAATGGGCGCATCAAGGCGAAACCATTGCGATAGAGCAAGAGATTACCCAGTCGCTTTAATATTGAGAATTTTTGACTATGAGCAAACTACACGATTTACCTGAAAATGCCGGCGTTTTGATTTGCGGTCACGGCAGTCGCGCGAAAATTGCTGAAAAAGAATTCAGCTTGCTGGCCAAAGGTCTCGCAGATCGTTACCCCAGTCTAAAAGTTGAGTACGGCTTTTTAGAGTACTCAGCACCGAATATTCACATGGCATTGGATAAGTTACGTCAGCAGGGCGTAGAAAATATCTATGCCGTACCGGGTATGCTATTTGCCGCGACTCATGCGCAAAATGATATTCCCTCGGTACTTACCACCTATCAGGCTAAGCACCCTGGCTTATCCATTGAATATGGGCAAGAGCTTGGCCTGCATGATGAAATGATCGCTGCATTTCAGGCACGTATTCTTGAAGCCTTAGGGCTTGAGCATGTGCATGACGGTGACTTATACGACACCATGTTAATTGTGGTAGGACGAGGCACTTCCGTCAGCACAGCTAATGCAGAAGCCTGCAAACTAACACGTATTGTCTGTGAGAACCTAGGCTTTGGCTGGGCCGAAACCGTGTATTCTGGCGTTACCTTCCCCTCGGTAGGTCGTGGCCTTGAAATGGCGGTAAAGTTGGGCTTTAAAAAAATTGTGGTTGCACCTTACTTTTTATTTGGCGGCAAGTTAATCGATCGTATTCATGGCTATGTCGATAAAGTTGCTGCCGAAAACACTGATATCACATTTTATAAAGCCGGCTATCTGCGCGATCAATCACACGTGATCAATACCTTTATCGAACGTATTGAAGAGACCATTCAAGGGCCGGCACCTAGCTTAAGTCTGATGCAAAGCTTTCAGCAGCGTTTGGCCGCTGGTGAAGTTGACGTTCATCACCATCATGCAGAATATCAACCGGAGCAAGCTGACGCTGACAGCCATAGCCATAGCCACTCGCATGATCAT
>JABSRR010000059.1 GCA_013215025.1 Pseudomonadales bacterium | reverse complement strand
GCAAACGCCACGCCGTTTCATCGCCTAAACTTTGACTATCCTGATAAGTCTGTTGAGCTGAGTTTTTGGTCAGTCTATGGTGTTGATCATGCTAAGGTGACGGCGCTAGAGGGGCAGGCTTGGCGATGGGTTGATCGTGATCAGCTGAGCCAGTATAACTTTCCAAAGGCTAACGATATTATCGTTGCTATGTTGTCGTAAGGCTTTTACATAAAAACTGAATGCAGTTCGATGCACAATCGCTCTGTAGTAAATTTTGTTTTTGCCAAGGACTAATTGGCAAAATCTCGAGCCACCTTGAAGCCACCCAGCTGGCATCCTGCCATGCCGCATTCGGATAAAGTGCTGCCAGTTCCGGATAATTCTGATAAACAGCCTGTAAGCGAGTTGCCAAAAAGTCTAATTCTGGCGTTAAGGCTACGGCTGACCATGCCGCTTTTAGCTCTATATTACCAAGTCTAAGGCCATCATCTTGGGTCTCTATATCGATCAACTGAAAAGGTTGAATGCCTGAGATTGTAATGCCGATTTCTCCATGATCGAGCTTTTCAAACGCGGTCACACAAGCAATCGTGCCGATTGGGTATATATGTGAATTAGCCTGCTCGTCACCGTTGGCATTTAGCATGCATACGCCAAATCGATATTGATAGTGTTCGAGGCTTTGCAGCATGCGTAAATAGCGCGCTTCAGTAATACGCATCGGTAAAATCCCGCCACTCAGGACATGCTGACTAGAGACAAGCAGAGGTAAAGTGCTGCTGTTCATCGTTTATTGATCGAAGTCAAAGCCTGACTCTCGGGCCTGTTGTATATCAGCTAAAACTTGCTCAGACATCAGGTCGTCAAAGCTGGGGCTGCCAGCTATGCTGTGCTGTTGATTGGCCCATTGCATAAAGTCTTGGTTTTTGCAGCTATCGGAACAAAACGGCCGGAATGGATTGTCAGCTGAGTAACTTATCGAGCTTTTGCATGCTGGGCATGCATGAATTGTCTGAGTATTGCCTGTCATATGCTTAATGCGTCTTTGCTTGCGTGGGTTTAGCCGGCTTGCTTTTTTTCTGCAGCCTGTTGCAAAAATTGTGCGTGGTGCTCGGCAACTGCATGGTCGAGCTTATCTAATCCTGCGGTGTTTTCAATTACAATACTGGCTTTTTCTAAACGCTGTTGACGGCCCGTTTGGCTGGCAATAATGCGTTTAACCTGTTCCGCATCGTTATTATCACGCAGCATGGTTCGCTCGACCTGAAGTGCCTCTGGCACGTCTACGACGATAACCTCATCACACATTAAATACTGTTGCGATTCGATCAGTAAAGGCGATGCTAAAATGACGTAAGGACTTTTTGCGATATTTAGCTGATGCATGAGTTCATCGGCAATCAAAGGATGCAGCAGTGATTCAAGCCATTGTTTATCGTCAGCATTGGCAAAGACTTTTTGCCTTAGTAAGGCGCGATCAAGCTCTCCTGCCGCGTTAACAATACCCTCACCGAAATGTTGAATAATTTCTGCCAAGGCCGGCTTACCTTTTTCAACCACAACACGGGCGCAAAGGTCGGCATCAACAACATCAATGTCGTATGTCGCAAATCGATCTGAGACCGCGGTTTTACCACTGCCGATACCACCTGTAATGCCAACTATAAACATGCATACCTCAACTGTTGATGTGTCTTGTAATTGCTTAAGCTGTGCATATTAACGGGATCAGGGAACAAAAGCAGTAGTAAAGGTAAACAAAACTTTGATCAAGCATATGGCGAGAACAGCATGATCAGCAATGCGCAATATAACGCGCAATATTATGTCTCTAGCCGCTCAGAATATTTTGAAAATGCTAAACCCAGTTGTAATCCTAATGCTAATAGCATTTTCTATAAACAGTAGCTAGCCCAGAAATTAGCAAGCGCAGAGACGAGCTAATCTACAGAAGGGCCCAGAATGACTTATCGAAAGTGACTTATAGTGGCTTATAATAAATTATAAAGAATATCACTTCGGCGTGATTGTTATGGAAAATTTATAAGTTTATAAGAGAGTCGATGCAGAAAATACATCGTAAGAAAATTGGTAGCGGGGGCCAGATTTGAACTGACGACCTTCGGGTTATGAGCCCGACGAGCTACCAGGCTGCTCCACCCCGCACCAACGTCTAAGAGCAATAGGCTTTGCTCTTTAGAGGCTGCGTATTATAGATGTGGGCATGCCGATGTCAACGAAAAAAAAGCTTTTTGTACTGCAAAATTTCAAGCTTTAGCTTGCCTCATCAAGTAGAATGCATGCCTTCATTTACCAATAAAAATATTAGAGCTTGATGCTAGATGGATAAATTTGCCCATATCCGCCCTTATCATGATGACGAGATCGATGATGTCATTGCNNACATTATCAATGATGACGAATGTATTCGTGCAATTCTCGCATTAAAATTTCCTGCCATGCCGGCGTGGTGCATGACATTTATTAAGCCATTACTCAAAACGTTGCTGCGGTTTCAGGTCAGAGATGTACACAATGTCTTATCTTTTCAAGAGAAGATAGGCCATTACATGGATCATATGCTTGAGACGCAAACCTCAGGCTTCAAGGTATCAGGTTTGGATAATTTACCGAAAGACCAAGCCTATGTTTTTGTCAGTAATCATCGTGATATAGCGATGGATCCAGCATTCACTAACTATGCCTTATATCATAATGGCCGGAATACCGTGCGAATTGCGATTGGTGATAATTTGCTAACACAAGATTTTGCCACCAGGCTGATGCGCATCAATAAGAGTTTTATTGTAAACCGCTCTGAGCGCTCGCCTAAGAAATTGTTGGCCAATTTGAAATTATTGAGTGAATACATTGCGCATTCGATCAAAACTGATAAGCACTCTATATGGATTGCGCAGCGCGAGGGTCGAGCAAAAGATGGCATTGATAATACCGATAGCGCTATTTTAAAAATGTTCGCCATCGCAGGACGCAAGCAGGATTTCTCGAGCTATATGCATGCGCTCAATATTGTGCCGTTGAGCGTTTCCTATGAGTATGATCCCTGTGATAGTTTAAAAGCGAAAGAGTTACTGGCTTTAGCGCATCATGGCGAATATGTGAAAGCGGAACAAGAAGATGTGCAAAGCATTGCAGAGGGCATTGCAGGTTTCAAAGGTAAGGTGCATTTACACTTTGGTGAGCCATTTCGTCATCAGGTAGATGGTCCTGATCAATTGGCTGAGTGGCTGGATGAGCAAATCATTGGCAATTATGTACTACATGCAACTAACTATTTTGCTTTTTATGAATTGTATGGCCATTATCCAGAGGGTGTCTATGGTGCAACACGAGAGGCGTTTTCTGAGGATTTAGTCGCCGATCAGCTGCAGCATGAGAAGCAGCGTTTTGATGCTCGCTTAAGCGATATGGATGCGGACTTACGTCAGCATGTGCTGCAGGCTTATGCAAACCCGATTTGTTCTAAGCAACGATTAGGTTTCATGCCGAAGTAATTGTATGCTCAATCAAAGTCTTAAGACCGAGATTCAACAAGCCTATAGCCAATTTTTGGCGAGTAAATCGTTAAAGCCGAGGCTTGGGCAAAAACAGATGATTGCTGAAATTGCTCGTAGCTTGGCAGCTATCAAAACGGATGCTGAAGGCATGCGCAGCAATCATGCCGGTTTGTTAGCCATTGAGGCAGGTACCGGCACCGGCAAAACCGTTGCCTATACGCTTGCCGCCCTACCTATCGCGAAGGCGCTGGGTAAAAAGCTAATCATTTCTACCGCAACAGTAGCCCTGCAAGAGCAAATCATTTATCGCGATCTGCCAGATATCCTAAAGCACTCTGGTTTACATTTTCGCTATGCCTTGGCCAAAGGTCGCTCACGCTATTTATGCTTAAGCAAGCTTGATACGTTTATGCAGGCTAATCCTCAAGATCATTTATTTGATGCTGATCAAAGCCTAGCCAGCGAGCTTGATCAGCAGCAACAACGCGTGATGATTTATGAGTCTATGGCGAAAGCTTTATTGAAAGGTGAGTGGACCGGTGATAAAGATGATTGGCAGGACCCGCTTGAGCCAGAAATTTGGCAGCCACTCACATCCGATCGAAATCAATGCACGGGTCGGCGATGTCAGCATGTGAATCAATGTAGTTTTTTCAAAGCGCGGGAAGAATTATCTGCCGTTGACTGCATCGTTGCTAATCATGATTTAGTGATGGCAGACCTAGCCTTAGGTGGCGGCGCCATTCTAGCGGCACCCGAGGACAGTATTTATATTTTCGATGAGGCGCATCATTTGCCAGATATTGCCTTGCGCCATTTTGCCTGCAACTTGCGCGTTCATGCGGCTAACAGCTGGTTAGATCAGTCCATTAAGTCGATTCACGACACAGGACAATCTGCCAGTAGCTTTGTCAGTTTATTGGATGAACTAGATAGAGCGCTGGCATGTTTGGTTCAGCTTAAGCCCCTATATGCGGCACTGAAAGATCAGGTTGAATTGCTTTGTGAGCCTTTATTGCCGGTGCCTGAGTATGAGAGTCTCCCGAATTTACGATTTGAGCACGGTGAAATTCCTGCTGCTTTAGAACAGCTGGCGAATAAGCTAAAGCAACAGCAGCTAGAGCTGGTCAACGTGCTATCTGCAGCGCACGGCATGCTTGAGGAAGCCATTGATAGTAATCATAGCGGTTTATCTTTAGCCGAGTTAGAGCAGTTATTTGCCAACTTTGGACAAATGTTAGCTGTAGCAGAACGCTATCATGAGGTTTTTCAGGCTTACGCTAAGCCGCCCGCTGAACTACCTGATTCACGCTGGGTGCAGCTGATTGAGTCAGCGGGTTTAATTGAATTCGATCTCTGTGCCTCGCCCTTAATGCCCGCATCAGCATTGGCGCAGTTTCTCTGGCAGCGCTGTTATGCTGCGATACTGAGTTCGGCTACCTTGACAGCTCTTGGCAGTTTTGATCGTCTAGCCATGCAGGCTGGCCTGCCAGATTACTATCAATCGGCTATTGCGCCCAGTCCATTCAATTACGCGGATAATGCGATTTTTTCTGTGCCACAGATGTCGGTCGAACCACTTCAGAAATATGCAGACCAGCATACCGATGAAGTCGCTCGTTTACTGCCAAAGCTGGCAGAGGGCTTTTTGGCAGTATTGGTTTTATTTTCTTCCAAGCGTCAAATGAATGCAGTATTTGAGTTGATGGCGCCAGACTGGCAGCAAAAAATACTGCGACAGTCTGACTTAAGCAAGCAAGCCCTGATTGAGCAACATAAGACGCGTGTGGATCAAAAGCAGCAGAGCTTGATTTTTGGTTTGGCGTCTTTGGCAGAAGGCATTGATTTACCCGGTGACTATTGTTCTCATGTGGTTATTGCGAAATTGCCCTTCAGCGTGCCTAACGCGCCTGTTGATGCAGCGCTTGCGGAGTGGCTTGAAAGTCAGGGGCGCAACCCATTTATGGAGATTAGCTTACCCGAGGCGTCACAAAAGTTAATCCAGGCCTGTGGTCGACTGATTCGCACCGAGCAAGATGTCGGTAAAATTTCGCTTCTGGATAAGCGCGTGCTAACGAAGCGTTATGGTAAACAATTGCTGGCGGCATTGCCGCCATTTAAACAAGAGTTAGATGTGTCGCTTTAGTCTGCTCTTTGGCAGATTGCGTTGAGCGGCTTCTTCTGTGACATTAATTACAGCATGGTTCTTCATCAGCTTTAGCGCAGATGTTTTGCACTGGCAGATGTTTTTCAATGATAGTGCTGTGAGCATCAACGCTAGCAGTAATCTTTGATGGCCTGCTGTAACTTTTCGATTTCTTTTTGTTTCTGTGCCGCTGTAAGCACAGCGTTATTTTGCCTAATAATGGGTTTGGTTTGCATGATTTGCAGATTAGTCTTGGCTTGCTTGCATATTGCAGGGTCTTTTTTAATTTTTGCAGGTTCGTAAATCGGTAAGCCGCCATCGCTCAGAGCCTGGGTGTTTTCAGCTTGGGCGGCAGCGTCTGTCGCGTCAGTTGTTGCAGTGGGTGCTGGCATTGTGGCACGTTTGCTGCCATAGGTCTTAACGGCTTGACTGTCTGTATCCTGCGGTTTTTGCTCGCTGTAATGAACCGTACCGTTCTCGTCTGTCCATTTATAATAAGTATTGGCCCATGCGGTACCGCCGATGCTGGCTATAATAATAAATATGAAAAAGTGGGTTAACGCTGGCATGTTGCTCATCCTTATAGTTTTAATGCATGAACAAATTTTTGATCATGCACCGAAAGAGAGCAAGTAATTATTCGTAAATTTCCCAAAACGTGCATAAATACTGGCTTTTAGGTTGACATTGACGGGTCGAGACACAACAATTAGCCGTTTTTATTTTACCACGCTAATTAGTTATTTTGAGGTACTTCTGTGGAGCTTTTATCCGGTGGCGAAATGATCGCCCAGGCGCTACAAGACGAGGGTGTAGAGTTTATATTTGGTTACCCTGGCGGAGCTGTGTTGCATATTTACGATGCATTGGAGCGGGTCAGCGATATCCCCCACATTTTGGTGCGTCATGAGCAAGCTGCCACTCATGCTGCTGATGGCTATGCTAGGGCAACGGGCAAGCCAGGCGTTGTGTTGGTTACCTCTGGGCCGGGTGCGACCAACGCGGTGACAGGTATTGCGACCGCCTATATGGACTCCATTCCTATGGTTGTTTTATCGGGGCAGGTGCAAAGTCACTTGATTGGTGAAGATGCGTTTCAAGAAACCGATATGGTAGGGATCTCGCGACCTATCGTGAAACATAGTTTCATGGTTAAGCACCCCACAGATATTCCAATGATGATGAAGAAGGCGTTTTATCTCGCCTCAACTGGTCGTCCTGGGCCGGTTGTGATTGATTTGCCTAAGGATATGTCGCGTCCAGACCAGAAGTTCCCTTATGAATACCCTGCAACTGTAAATATGCGATCTTACTCACCGGCGGTTAAGGGGCATGCTGGGCAAATTAAAAAAGCGATCAGTATGCTGTTGGCCGCTGAAAAGCCGATTATTTATACCGGTGGCGGCATTATTCAGGGTAATGCTTCTGCGCAGTTAACCGAATTTGCCCGCCTTTTAAATGCCCCTGTGACCAATACCTTAATGGGCTTAGGTGGTTTTCCAGCTGGCGACCCTCAGTTTTTAGGCATGCTAGGCATGCATGGCACCGTTGAGGCAAATAAAGCCATGCATGAGGCAGATGTTATTCTTGCCTTAGGTGCGCGATTTGATGATCGCGTAACAAATACCCCCGATAAATTCTGCCCAGACGCGGCGATTATTCATGTGGATATTGATCCTGCCTCGATCTCAAAAACGGTGGCGGCGGATGTGCCGATTGTTGGCCCGGTAAATGTTGTGTTAGAGGAAATGATTGTTCAGCTGCAAGAGCAGTTGGCTAAGTCAGAAGTGCTTTCTGCTAGGCCGAGTTTAGATGCTTGGTGGGCGCAAATAAAACAGTGGCGCAGTGATTACGGTATGTGGGAGCAGCCTCGCTATGAAGACGACAGTGGCTTGATTAAGCCACAATTTGTTATTGAGAAATTATGCGAGCTGACGGATGGCGAGGCATTTATTACCTCAGATGTCGGTCAGCATCAGATGTTTGCTGCACAGTACTACCGCTTTAACCAACCGCGTCGTTGGATCAATTCCGGCGGCCTGGGCACGATGGGTTTTGGTTTGCCATCTGCGGTTGGCGTAAAGTTAGCATTTCCTGATCAAGAGGTCTGCTGTATTACTGGTGAAGGCTCGATACAAATGAATATTCAAGAGCTCTCGACCTGTACCCAATACAATACGCCGATTAAAATCATTAACCTTAATAATGGTTATCTGGGCATGGTTAAGCAATGGCAAGACATGCAATACGATAGCCGATATGCACAATCAGTGTATGAAGATTCGCTGCCAGACTTTGTAAAGCTTGCAGAAGCCTATGGGCATGTTGGTATTCGCGTTGAGAAATTAGCTGATTTAGAGCCGGCGTTAAAAGAAGCGTTGGCGATGAAAGATAGAACCGTATTTTTAGACATCTATGTGGATCGTCACGAACACGTATATCCAATGCAAATTGCACCGGGTGGCGCTATGCGCGATATGTACATCAATAAGTCGGAGAAAGTCTAATGCGTCGTATTATCTCTGTATTGATGGAAAATGAGCCAGGTGCATTGTCTCGCGTAGTGGGTTTGTTTTCTCAGCGTGGTTACAATATTGAAACATTAACTGTGGCACCAACGGAAGATGAGTCATTATCGCGTTTAACGCTTACAACGATTGGCGATGACAATAAAATTGAACAAATTACCAAACACCTTAACCGTTTAATCGAAGTGGTGAAGCTGGTCGACTTAACCGAGGGCGAGCATATTGAGCGTGAGCTGATGTTGGTGAAGGTTAAGGCTTCGGGTGCACAACGAGCTGAGATTAAGCGCTGCACCGATATTTTTCGTGGGCAAGTTGTGGATGTTGGCGCCTCGGTATACACCGTGCAAATTATTGGTTCATCAGATAAATTGGATGCCTTCTTGGCTGCCGTGGGCGATGCGGTTATTTTAGAGGTAGTGCGCACCGGTGTTTGTGGCTTGTCGCGCGGTGAAAAAGTTCTAACACTGTAAATATTTCGCATCTATGCATACAAAAAGCGGCTATGGCCGCTTTTTTTATGCCAGATTTTTATCTGGGTGTGTTGGTGCTTTTAATGTATCTGGCCACTAAATTTTCAGACAACGTAAAATTCTTAAAGCTGCTTCTGCTTGGCGATTTGAGCTAATAGGTTTTAGCTTTACGACTTTGATCAACTGGTCAGTGGCTGCAAGCTTATCTGTTAATGAAATCAATCAAGTATTCAAACCACTATTGCAAAGCGCGACGTGTATGCGAAAAAAAAGCGCAATCAAGCGCTTTTTATAAAGAGATTTATGGCTGCTTGTGGCAGCCATAAGGTGAGTTTTTAGCCCACGATTTTCTTCATGTCTGACATGTTTTCGCGTAATTCTTCGCCAATCCACTCAACCGGGTGGTTACGGATTGCAGCGTTTACTTCGATTAAGCGTGCGTTATCAACGCCCATATCGTCAAGCGCTAAGCCTTTACCAATAATATCGGTGGATACGCCTTGCATGAACTCAGTTAATAGTGGACGACATGCATGATCGAACAAATAACAGCCGTATTCAGCTGTATCAGAGATAACCACGTTCATTTCGTAAAGCTTCTTACGTGCGATAGTGTTAGCGATAAGTGGCGTTTCGTGTAATGACTCGTAGTAAGCAGACTCTTCGATGATGCCGGCTTCAACCATGGTATCAAAGGCTAATTCAACGCCTGCACGGATGAATGCGACTAACAAGATGCCGTTGTCGAAGAACTCTTGCTCAGAGATCTCTTGATCAGTGTTCTCTTGTTTTTCGAAACCTGTTTCAGCCGTTGCTGCGCGCCAGCCGTGAAGTTTCACGTCGTCATTTGCCCAGTCTTCCATCATGTCGCGAGAAAATTCGCCAGAGATGATGTCATCTTGGTGCTTTTGGAATAGCGGACGCATGATGTCTTTTAATTCTTCTGAAACATCAAATGCCTTGATCTTCGCTGGGTTGCTTAAACGGTCCATCATATTGGTGATGCCGCCGTATTTAAGCGCTTCAGTAATCGCTTCCCAGCCGAATTGGATAAGCTTAGAGGCATAACCTGGCTCAATACCTTCTTCAACCATTTTATCGAATGCCAAAATTGCACCTGTTTGTAATACACCGCAAAGAATGGTTTGCTCACCCATAAGGTCAGACTTAACTTCAGCAATCGGTGAAGATTCAAGCACGCCTGCGCGGTGACCGCCGGTACCTG
>JABSRR010000058.1 GCA_013215025.1 Pseudomonadales bacterium | reverse complement strand
TTATTATCGATGACGATAAAAAGTTGATGATAGAGCTTGAATTGGCTTACCGTTTGAAACGCGATGTGTACAAGCCTGTCACCGCAGATACCTTGCTTGATGTGCTTGATGCTGTTGCGCCAGCGATTGAGATACCAAGCCTTGCAGATCACACGCAGCAGAGTCGCGGCGAGGACTTGATTCGCCGTAATGTATATGCGCATCAATTTATTCTCGGCGATTGGCAAGCCTTAGCTCCGCGCAGCTTTACGCAGCTTGATCAAATGCGCTTAGCGCTCTTTTGTCAGCAACAGCTAAAAAGTTCAGGCACCCCAGCCGGCGCTTTAGGTGGGCAGCAGTCGGCTTTAACTTGGATGATTAATCATTTATTAAAGCTGGGCTTCCCTTTGCGAAAGGGGCATATTTTACTGACCGGAAATTTAATCAAGATGACCCCATTAGCGCCTTGCCATTTCACTGCCGAATTTGCCGAACTGGGTCAGCTTGCATTTATGGCTAAGCCGATTAAGCCAACTACGCCGAATAAGCCAGCTAAAACGGTGCTGCAGCATTAAAACAAAGGGTTTCTTGGGTGACGGGGTGCTTCAGTTTTAACTGATGTGCATGTAAGGCTAGCCTTGGCATCTGCAGATAGGTAGCTTCGTCAGCATATAAATCACAGCCTAAGATAGCATGGCCAATCGCCTGGCAATGAAGCCTCAGCTGGTGCGATCGGCCGGTATAGGGGCTGAGAATAGCACGGCTAATATTTTTTTCTGAGCAATAGTCTATTCGTTCGAAATGGCTGATGGCTGATTTGCCGTATTGCCAGTCAATTTTTTGCTTAGGTTTATTAGCTAGATCGGGGCCAATCGGGATATCGATTATACCACTGCTAGAGCTTGTAAAGCGCAATCCCTTATGCCCTTGAGATGCTTCAGACAGCAGTCCTGTTACTAAAGCGGTATAGCTTTTCTTGACGTCCCGTTCTGCAAACTGACGGTTTAACTGAGCTTGATGAGTACGGTTGGTGCCGGCAATTAATACGCCTGAGGTGTCAAGGTCGAGACGGTGCGCTAATTCTGCCTGGGGGTAAAGTTGGCGTAAGCGTAACAAAACAGAATCTTGGTTAAGCGGATGTTTGCCTGGTTGAGAAAGTAAGCCAGAGGGTTTATTCACTACTATAATGGCCTCATCCTCAAAAATTAGCTGAAGTGGCTCATCACAGATAGGCAGAATATAAGGCTGTTCCTGATTCAAAAGCATATAATAAGTGTAATCAAGCATCCGGAGATGAGCAATTGATAAGACAGCTTAATTCAACGCTTAATGAAGCTCTCACACCAGCTATAGCTGAACAGCATAAAGATCTTTGGCAATGGTATTTATTGCAGCAGGAAGCGTTGATCTTACATGAATACGCTTTGGCACAACAACTGTGGACAGTATTTGCAACGGGTTTACAGCAACATATTGAGTTTGAAAATAGACAGTTATTTGCAACGACCATGATAGAGCAGCACACCTGGCGATGGCCAGCCAGTTTATATATACAAGAGCATGAGAAAATTCTTAGCTTGATGCAAAAGATATCTGACCGTTACGATGCTTTTATGGCATTAACAGGGCGTCGGCAACGCATCGCAATCTTAGAGTTGCTGGAACAGCAAATGCAGTTTAGACAGGTGTTAGAGCATCATGAGGCGCGAGAAGAGCAAGATGCCTTGCAACATTTACACTTAGCCAATGAAGCCAATGAAGCCAAAGAGCATGCTGATAATATCTGGCAAGACTGGTTATTATCCAGTGCCTGGCAACATCAACATCAGGACTTACTAAACCAGGTTAAGCAGCAATTCGCATAAGTGTGTTATTGATTTTCTATAACCATCAATGCGCCTCTTGCTTTGCTAGGCTCACCTAAATCCACATCGTAAATTTCTGCGCAATATTCTGCTTCGCATTGTTGTGCTAATGTTAAGAATGGCGATCGCTCTGGATCAGCATAGACAATTTTTCGCACACCGGCTTTAATCGCTCGATCAATCAGCTGTTTATGAATCTCACTGAGTTCGTCCCAAAAACAAACATCGGCAGCAATAATAAGGTCATATTCAGATAATTGCTGCGTGGTAATGTGCTCAAAATACGTGGGCCAAAATAAACACTCCGCGTCATTAATTTCAGCATGTAGTTGAATGTATGGAAAAACATCTTCATCAGCGTCAACGGCGGTTACATCGACACCGTATTGCTTGTTTAAAAATAAACTGCTTGGTCCCCAGCCACAACCGAGTTCTAACACTTTCCATGACTTAGGAATCGGGTGGTCGGTAAAATAATCCATCAATAAAAAACTGGATTTCCATATTTTGTTGCCGTGAATACTGGTGGGGTATTGTTTGCGCAGTCGTTTTATGTCTTTGTGTTGAGACTTTAAAATAGTGATGCCAAAGTGGCTTTGTGAATGTGCGGGCATAGTAAAAGATCAGTCTGTTAATGCAGCAGTAAAAAAATAAGGCAACCGAAGTTGCCTTATTGTAGGGTGTTTTCAACAGTGAGCAAAGTAAGAAAACACTGGCTTAGCTAGCCCTCGCCGAAAGCTTAAATAACAGCGATAAGCATTATGCTTTTTTCGCGACAGCTTTCTTAGTAATGGCTTTCTTAGCTACTGCTTTTTTAGCGGGCGCTTTTTTAACGCTTGGTTTTTTGCTAACCGCTTTCTTTTTTGCTGCAACTTTTTTTGCCGGCGCTTTTTTAACCGCAGCTTTCTTCTTTGCGGCTACTTTTTTTGCTGGCGCTTTTTTTACCGGTGCTGATTTAACCGTTGATTTAACGGTTGATTTTTTAGGCTTAGCTTTTTTAGCTGCAGCCTTTGCTGCTTTTGCTTTTGCCGCATCTTGTTTCTTTAATTTAGCAGCAAGCTTTTTTGCTGCAGCTTTTGCTTCTTTTGCTTCAGCTTTCGCATGTTCAGCTAAAACTTTAGCTTCAGCTTTCGCCAAGTCAGCCGCTTTCTTTAGCGCCTTTTTATCTGCAATTAATGCCGCTTTGGTTGCAGTGAGGGCATCGCGTATTGCAACTTGTGTTGCCTTAGCCTCTTTCACCGCAAGTTCGGCTGCCTCAACACCAACTTTCTTTTTCTTTGCAGCTTGATATTTTTTAGATTGTGTTTGAATTTTTTTGCTAGAGGATTGAAGCTGTTTCTTTAATTTGGCGACTTCCTTTTCACCTTGCGTAACTGCTTTTGCACGGGCAGTGTCCAGCGATTTTTTTAATTTATCAAATTCTTTTTCTAGATCTTTAAGCATTTTGTTAGCCATATGATAAGTCACCTATCAGTCAATCTTATTAAATTATTACAACTAGACTAAGCGTACAAAATATAAACAAATAAGAGAACTGTTTTTTAGCTTAAATCGGCTAAAAAGTATGATAATGATAAAAAAATGCGATTTAAAAAATTTTTCCGTTCGGAATATATCTATTTTGACTGTTAGAGCGAATCCATAATAGCTCTTGCTGAGATAATTTTTGCTGCATAGATTTTAATAATTGATTGAAGGCAATCGCTGGTGAATGCTCGTTAGCAGTCAACGCAGCATAAGCAGATTCGGCGGCAGTGAAAAAGAAAATTAAATTTTTACATTGTGTCGCATTTAGTTGCCGATATCTCTCTATCCATAGCTCTTGCTTCAATTGCATTAGCGGCGTTAAAGCTTGCTGCTGATCAATTTCCAGTTGCTGAACCAGTAAGAGGATTTGTTCTTGACTTGAATCACTTATCTGGCCGATTAGCCATTCTACAATACTAAAATCTATAGCATTATCGCCGCTCTCAGATTCAGGCTGCCATTGTTCTATAGTCATGGTGAGTGTTCTTTCCTTTCTATCCTATCTGTTATGCAGATCAATCATACTATATAGAATAGAGCTATAGGCTAATTAATGCTTAGGCATTGTATAAATCAATTTGACGAATCGCCTGCAAAAAACTGGTTAAATATACAGTATCGAGTTACACTGAATACATGCAAAAGATTATTCATATTGACTGCGATTGTTTTTACGCTGCTGTAGAGCAGAGGGATGATCCGCAATTAATAGGGAAGCCCGTCGCTGTAGGTGGGCACTCTCGCACGCGCGGAGTATTAGCAACCTGTAATTATGAGGCGCGGCAGTTTGGTTTGCATTCAGCGATGCCAACGCATGAGGCCTTTAAACGTTGCCCAGAGCTGATACTTAAACCTGTTAGGTTTGACCGATATCGATCTGTATCAGCCGCCATTATCAATATTTTTAAGCGTTTTACTCATGTGATCGAGCCCTTGTCACTGGATGAAGCATTTTTAGATGTTAGTGATGTGACGCAATATCAAGGCTCTGCGAGTCGAATAGCTGAGGCAATTCGTCAGCAAATTTTTAACGAGGTAGGGATTACCGCGTCTGCGGGTGTGGCGCCGAATAAGTTTTTGGCAAAAGTTGCCAGTGACTGGCAAAAGCCGAATGGGCAAACGGTGATTGCTCCAAATGATGTGGCAAGCTTTGTTGCTGCATTGCCGGTTAAGCGAATTCCTGGCGTGGGTAAATCTACCTTGGCGAAAATGCAAGCGCTGCATATCCAGCGTTGTGCCGACTTACAAAATTTGACAGCGACAGAATTACATCGGCATTTTGGACGATTCGCTGATCGTTTAGCCAGCTACGCTCAAGGTCAAGACCCCCGCATTGTAAAGCCCTTCAGTTTACGTAAATCGATATCGGTTGAGCGAACCTTCAGCCAGAATATTGCTCAGCTGAGTAGCTTGCAGCAGCTTATGCAGCAGTTGTTAGTTAATCTGCAACAGCGTTTAGTGCAATTTAAACAGCGTATTGCAGAGCAGCCTGAGCAATTGCCGATTGATCAACTGCCCGAGCGTTATCACAATAGTTATCGCATGTTTTTGCAGCAGCAATCACTTGTGTCAATTAAATCATTGCAGCTAAAAATCAAATACCGTGATTTTTCTGTGCATACCCGAGAGTGCCAATGGCCTATGGCATTGGATCATGCTGCCTCACTGAAAGCTGCTGATTTTGCCGTACTGTTAAATAAGCTGTTATCACCCAGCGGCGAGCTGACCAATAGTGTGCGCTTGTTAGGTTTGGGTGTTCAGCTTGAGTACCCAACACAAAATCTCGATCATCATCAAGATAATGCGCGCATTCATTGTAAGCCTAAAGCAGAGGCTTCGGCTGAAATTCTTGATGCAGCTTTTTATGCATTGCGTGATGCTGACATCAGCACCGGCAGTACAGTTGAGCATCTTACCTGCAGTGAGGATTTCAGCGACTTGCATCAACGAGCTTGTCAGCAACTTCGCTTAAGGCTCTAGCATATTCGATGCGATCTTAGGCGGTGTTTATCATTAGCCAGTGGCAGCCAAATTTAATAAATTAAAGTAAGCGTAAAAGGTCTATTGGCTTATCGATAATATAATCAGCTTGCCAGTCGACTATCTGGTCATCCGGCTTTACATAGCCATATTGGCAGGCTACGGTCGGCATATTGGCGTTTTTACCCGCTTCGATATCGCGTCGGTGGTCGCCAATATAAAGACAATGCTCTGGTGCCACGGCTAATTGCTCGCAGGCAAGTAGGATGCCCTCAGGATTCGGCTTGGGGCTTGAAACATGCTCCGGGCAAATAATGCTCTTAGGCGCCAAATGTCTGTGCTCTGGGTTTGAGAAAATTTGCTGAATAAGCGGTTCGGTAAATCGCCAAGGTTTATTGGTAATAATGCCCCAGCTGCTCTGTTGTTTTGCGCAGGCCAATAAGACTTCTTGCATGCCATCAAATAGGGTAGCTGCTTGACCAACAGATAGCGCATAGCGCTCTAGCAGTGTTTGCTGCAGCGTTGAGAACTCGGGCTGGTTTTCCTGAACTTGAAAGCAGAGTGTGACGAGCGCGCCAGCGCCATCAGAAACGGTATTACGAATCACTTTAGCCGAGGGTGGCAAGATACCTTGTTGCTCGCACATAGTGTTGAGTATCGCAACAAAGTCAGCGGCGGTATCAACCAAGGTGCCGTCTAAATCAAATAATAGCGTTGGCATTGTTTTCGCTANGGCTTGCGGGCATGCATAAGNTAATTAACCGAGCTGTCATCGCTTAGAAAATAATGTTTGCTGATCGGGTTATATTCCATNCCGCTTATGTTTTCAATGATTAAGCCTGCCTGTCTGGCCATAGTTGCAAGCTCAGAGGGCTTTATCATTTTCTCATAGCTATGCGTGCCTTTCGGCACTAAGTTTAGAAGGTACTCTGCACCTAGGATGGCAAACGCGAAGGATTTTGGGTTGCGGTTGATGGTTGAGAAAAAAATGTCTCCGCCAGTTTGACAAAGATCGGCACAGGCTTGAATAACCGATTGAGGGTCAGGCACATGTTCTAACATTTCCATGCATGTGATTACTTCAAATTGTGCCGTTTGCTCAGCTTGTAGTTTCTCGGCTAAGGCTTCTGCTGTACTGTGCTGATAGTCAATGCTAAGTTTCGACTCAAGCAGATGAAGTTTGGCAATCTCTATAGCCTCATTGCCCATGTCAATACCGCTGACTGTGGCACCTCGCTGCGCTAGGGCTTCGGATAAAATGCCAGCGCCACAGCCCACATCAAGCAGGGTTTTTTCTGCAATATTGGCGTATTTATCGATGTAGTTGGCACGCAATGGATTAATATCGTGCAAGGCTTTCATGTCGCCGTTTTTATCCCACCAGCGGCTGGCGAGTTTATTAAATTTAGCAATTTCGGCGGGGTCGACATTGCTATGAAGTGCATTTTGCTCGGAAGTGTTTGAAGTCATATGATGCTGGTCTAGGTCGATATTTTATCTTGCCAATACTTGGCGCGCGCGGTAATGGCGTCAATGTCTAGCTTGCTCGCAGCGGTAAACTGATAGTCTTGCATTAGGCATTTTCCTTGCACATAGCTATGGCTTACTCTGGGACCTATATTACTATAAGTCAGTAGCGATAGCGTATCGAAATGTGGTTGTTGTTCCAGTTGGCTGATATCAATAGCGATGATATCGGCGTCTTTGCCAACAGCAATAGAGCCGGTTGACTGTTCAAGGCCTAGCGCTTTAGCGCCATGTAATGTTGCCATTGCAATTGCCTGGCGAGCAGGAAGGAGGCTGGGGTCTTTGGCTGAACCCTTGGCAATTAATGCCGCTGTCTGCAGCTCATTAAACATATTGAGACTGTTATTGCTGGCAGCGCCATCGGTGCCTAGGGCAATATTTATGTCCGCTTTATCCAATGCTTGCAGGGGTAAAAAGCCTGAGCCGAGTTTTAGATTAGATATCGGACAGTGCACAATAGATAACTCAGTGTCGCGGCATATCGCAATATCCTCAGCATTTAGGCAAGTCATATGCACAGCTTGAAAGCTTTTGTCCAAAAGTCCCAGTTCTAACAGTCGTTGAATCGGTCGAATGCCATTTGATGAAACGGCGTCATTGACTTCAAATTCAGTTTCATGAAGATGCATTTGCAGGCCGGTTTGATAGCGATTTGCAAGCTGTTTTGCATCAAGCAAGACCTGATCTGAAACGGTATAGGGTGCATGAGGACCCGGAACGATACTCAGGCGGCTATGCTGGCTAAATTGTTGAATTAAGGCTTCGCCTTTGCTGAGGTAGTCGTCGGGACCATTGCCCCAGGCGCTGGGGAAATCAAAAACCGGAAAGCTGAGCTGTGCTTTGATGCCGGTTTGCTGCACAGCTTGCGCACAGGCTTCGGGAAAAAAATACATGTCGGAAAAACAAGTGGTGCCGCTGCGAAGCATTTCTGCTATCGCAAGCTGGCTGCCATCGAAGACAAACTCAGGGTCAACAAACTGTTGTTCGAGCGGCCAAATTTTATTTTCCAGCCAGTCCATTAATGGCATATCGTCGGCAAAGCCGCGCAACAGGCTCATGGCACTGTGGCCATGCGCATTGATAAGCCCTGGCATCAGAATATGATGCGGTAAGCTATGCACATTATCGCAGTGGTATTGGCTTGAAAGCTGCTCAAAGCTGTCGATCGCAACGATCTTACCTTCCTTGATTGCGATGCTATTTTGAGCAGTAAATGTTTCCGTCACAGACACTAATGCGTTGGCAGTTAGGATTAGGTCACAGCTGGCGGGTTTGTCTGACATGAAAACGTCTCTAAGTGGTTATATTTTGTGCAATTTTGGCGCTTGGCCAGTAGGCGCTCTGGATGCCGATAAATACTAGGGAAATAGTGCTGAATATGCTACCATTGCGGTTTATTTTTAGCGCGAAAATTACCACTTGAGATTCTGCAAAAACATTGCATGACGCTCTGCCACTATATCTCGCATCATCTTGAAATACCTTGATGCTGCGGCGCTAAATATAATGCTTAGAACGACTATAAAAGCATGGAATGATCATAACAAAAGTCGCCAACGAGTGAGCCAATGAGTGAAATAGATAAAGAAGTTATTCCGGTAAATATCGAAGATGAGCTGAAGCAATCCTACCTCGATTACGCGATGAGCGTTATTGTAGGTCGTGCCTTGCCTGATGTGCGCGATGGCTTGAAGCCTGTGCATCGTCGAGTATTGTTCGCGATGGATGTATTGAGCAATGACTGGAATAAAGCCTACAAAAAATCTGCCCGCGTAGTTGGTGATGTAATTGGTAAATATCACCCCCACGGTGATACCGCCGTTTACGATACGATTGTGCGCATGGCGCAGCCATTTTCTATGCGATATATGTTGGTCGATGGTCAGGGTAATTTTGGCTCTGTTGATGGCGACAATGCTGCTGCGATGCGATATACCGAAATCCGCATGCAGAAAATCGCGCATGAAATGCTGGCCGATTTAGATAAAGAAACCACGGACTGGGTGCCAAATTACGACGGTACCGAGCAAATCCCCGAAGTATTACCAACCAAAATTCCGGCATTATTGGTTAACGGTTCAGCAGGTATTGCGGTTGGTATGGCAACCAATATCCCGCCGCATAATTTAAATGAGGTTTTAGATGGCACTTTAGCGCTATTAGATAACCCGCATATCTCCATTGATGAGCTGATGGAATTTATCCCCGGCCCGGATTTTCCAACCGCAGCTATCATCAACGGTCGTGCTGGCATCGTGCAAGCCTATCGCACCGGTCGTGGGCGTATTTATATGCGTGCGCGAGCCACGGTTGAGCACGATGAGAAAAGCTCAAAAGATACCATTATCATCACCGAAATCCCTTACCAGCTTAACAAAGCAAAGTTGATTGAGCGCATTGCTGAATTAGTCAAAGAGAAAAAAATTGAGGGCATTTCAGAGCTGCGTGATGAGTCGGATAAAGACGGCATGCGCGTGGTGATTGAGATTAAGCGTGGTGAGTCAGGTGAGGTTGTGCTGAATAATCTCTACGCGCAAACGCAATTGCAGTCTGTGTTTGGCATCAATATGGTCGCCTTGGTTGACGGTCAGCCACGCTTGCTTAACCTGAAAGACTGTCTTGAAGCCTTTTTGCGTCATCGTCGTGAGGTGGTGACGCGNCGCACGGTATATTTACTGCGCAAAGCAAGAGAGCGCGGCCATATTCTNGAGGGGCTAGCGGTAGCGATCGCCAATATTGACCCAGTAATTGCACTCATTAAGGCGTCAAATACCACAGCGGAAGCGCGTGAAAACTTATTAAAGCAGGCCTGGCAACCGGGTGATGTGACTGCCATGCTGGAGCGAGCGGGTGAGGGTGCCTGTCGCCCTGAGTCTTTAGGCAGCGAATTTGGCTTCCGTGACGGGCAATATTATTTATCCGCGGAGCAGGCGCAAAGTATCTTAGATATGCGCTTGCAAAAACTCACCGGGCTTGAGCACGATAAATTAATCAATGAGTATCAAGAAAAGCTTGAGCAGATAGCTGATTACTTAGATATCCTAAGTTCCGCTGAGCGACTGATTAACGTGATTCGTGAAGAGCTCCAAGAAGTTAAAGAAAACTTTGGTGACCCTCGTCGTACCGAAATTTCAGCATCGCAGCTGGATTTAACCCATGAAGACCTGATCTCTGAAGAAGATCGAGTCATCACGATATCGCATGGCGGCTATGCAAAAACCCAGCCGCTGGAAGACTATCGAGCACAGCGACGCGGTGGTAAAGGTAAGTCAGCGACAGCGGTTAAAGATGAAGATTTTGTCGAGCATCTATTGATTGCCAATACCCACGACACCTTATTGTGCTTTACCACCGAAGGTAAGGTGTATTGGATTAAACCGTACCAGATTCCTGTTGCATCGAGGCAGGCTCGTGGTCGCCCCTTAGTAAATTTGTTGCCGCTTGACGAAGGCGAGCGCATTACCTCATTTTTAGTGGTCGATGAGTATCACGACGATAAGTTTATTTTCTTTGCCACCAGAAATGGCACGGTGAAAAAGACCCCGTTAACAGATTTCTCGCGTCAGCGCAGCGTTGGTTTGCGTGCGATTAATCTGGATGAAGGGGATCAATTAGTCGGCACCGCCATTACCTCTGGTGCTGATGACATTACCTTGGTGGCAAGCTCAGGTAAGGTGAATCGATTTAAAGAGTCAGATGTTCGCTCTATGGGCAGAACCTCAAGAGGTGTGCGCGGCATTAAAATGGCGGCTGACTGCGAGTGTATTGCGCTAATCATACCCGAGCAAGGCGGTAAGTTATTGACGGTGTCTGAGAACGGTTTTGGTAAACGCACCGCAATGGAAGATTTTCCTACCAAGGGACGTGCGACCCAGGGCGTTATTGGTATGCAGTGCAGCGATCGTAATGGTCAGCTGGTTGGTGCAACTCAGGTTTTCGATGGTGATGAAATTATGATGATTTCCAACCAAGGCACCCTGGTACGTACCCGAACCGATGAGATTTCGGTGCTGGGAAGAAATACGCAGGGTGTGCGATTAATAAAAGTTGCTGAGTCAGAGCAGTTAATTGGTGTTGAGCGCATTGCTGAAACGGATGCAGAGCCCGAGCAAGCGCTTGAGGCTGAATAGCTACCAATTGAGATTCGCGATTTGCAAATGATTAATATTAAGTACTAAAAGGTTTACACATGGCAAGAGTTCATAACTTCTGTGCAGGCCCGGCAGCGTTGCCGGAGTCAGTTCTTAAGCAGGCACAAGATGAAATTTTAGATTGGCAGGGCGCTGGCCTGTCGGTAATGGAAATGAGTCATCGAAGTGCCGAGATTGTCGCGATAGCCGAGCAGGCAGAGCAAGATTTACGTGATTTAATGGCTATACCGGATGATTATGCAGTACTGTTTTTACAAGGCGGTGCAAGCACGCAATTCGCCTCTGTGCCATTAAACCTATTGCCTGAAGGTGGTGTTGCCGATTATCTGAATACAGGTCAGTGGTCGAAAAAGGCCATTAAAGAGGCTAAGCGCTACGGCCAAGTCAATGTTGCCGCATCTTCTGAAGATACTAATTTCTCGACTATCCCAGCCGTTGATAGCTGGCAGCTATCAGATAACGCTGCATATTTACATTTCACCCCTAATGAAACTATTGGCGGTGTGGAATTTTTTCATGAGCCTGAAGTTAATGCGCCATTAGTTGCCGATATGTCGTCAACGATCTTATCACGTCATATTGATGTGACTAAATACGGTGTTATTTATGCAGGTGCGCAAAAAAATATTGGCCCAGCCGGTTTAACCTTGGTCATTGTGCGTAAAGACCTACTGGGTCGTGCTCGCCCATCAACGCCTGCCATGTTAGATTGGCAGACGGCAGCCGATAATGACAGCATGTATAACACGCCGCCAACCTATGCTATTTATTTGGCTGGCCTAGTTTTTAAATGGTTAAAAGCGCAGGGCGGTATAGCGGCGATAGAGGCAATAAATCGTCGTAAAGCGGCAAAGCTCTATGACTACATCGATAATTCTGGTTTCTATGCCAACCCTGTAGAGTTGTCCTCTCGCTCTTTGATGAATGTACCCTTTACATTGGCGAATGCTGATCTGGATAAAACCTTTTTACAACAGGCAGATGCAGCAGGTCTGCTTAATCTTAAGGGCCATCGCAGCGTTGGTGGTATGCGCGCCAGCATCTACAATGCGGTGCCTGAGCAAGCAGTCGATGATCTTATCGCGTTTATGCAACAATTTGCTGCTGCGCAAGGCTAGGCCTTTTCACTGCAGCCATCAGATGGAATAAAGCGATGAGCGATAAGCAAATACCGTCATTAGATCAGCTACGTACGTCTATCGATGCGATTGATAAACAGCTGCATCAGCTGCTCAATCAGCGTGCTAAGGTGGCGCAGCAGGTTGCCGAGGTAAAGTTGAAAGACGTGCCGCTTGCTCAGCATGATGAGGTGAAATTTTATCGCCCAGAGCGTGAGGCACAGGTCTTACGTGCAGTGAAAGCACGTAACGATGGGCCGTTAGAAGATGATGCTGTAGCGCATATTTTTCGTGAAATCATGTCGGCATGTTTGGCCCTAGAAAAGCCATTAAGTATCGCTTTTTTAGGCCCTGAAGGCACTTTTACGCATGCTGCGGCGCAAAAACACTTTGGCTTTGGGGCGATAACTGCACCGGTTTCATCGATTGCGCAAGTGTTTAGTCAAGTTGAAAACGGCGATGCTACTTACGGTGTTGTGCCAGTTGAAAATTCAACCGAGGGCATGGTCAACCACACGCTTGATAACTTCATGCAGTCGAGCTTGAAGATTTGTGGCGAAGTGGAGTTGCCGATTAACTTACACTTATTGGTGCACCCTGACAGTAAACCTGATGCGATTGGTAAAATTTGCGCGCATCAGCAAGCCTTAGCGCAGTCTCGCTATTGGTTAGATCAACATTGGCCGGATATTGAGCGGGTCGCGGTGGCATCTAACGCCTTAGCGGCGCAAATGGCGCAAGATGATACATCGGTTGCGGCCATTGCCGGTTCGATGGCAATAGAGCTGTATGGTTTGTCAGCGATGGCTGAAAATATTCAGGATTTATCAACCAATACTACGCGTTTCTTAATTGTTGGTCGTGAATCGGTGGGTCCTTCTGGGGATGATAAGACCTCAGTGATTGTGTCAACGCACAACAAACCTGGCGCCTTGTACCGTTTGCTTGGCTCGTTCGAACGTGAGGGCGTAATGTTGACGCGTATTGATACCCGACCGTCGCGTACTGAAAATTGGGCCTATGTGTTTTTCATTGAATTCGAAGGCCATCAAAGCTCATCGACTACGCAGAAAATCTTAGATGAGCTGAAAGAGCAATCTATTGTGCTAAAGACCTTAGGCTCTTACCCCAAAGCTGCCTTATAACTATTTGAGAATGCTATGAGCTGTGATTTTATTGCATTAGCGAATCAAGGTGTGCAAGCCTTGCGCCCCTATCAGCCTGGAAAACCGGTTGAAGAACTGCAGCGTGAGCTGGGACTTGAAAAGATTGTTAAACTTGCCAGCAACGAAAACCCATTGGGTCTCAGCCCCATGGTGCAATCGCGATTGGCAGATCCCAAGCTGCTGTCTGAGCTTACCCGCTATCCTGATGGCGCGGCTTTCAGCTTAAAGCAAAAACTGGCAGACGTTTATAAGCTGAGCCCCGATCAGCTGACTCTGGGCAATGGCTCGAATGATGTGTTGAATTTGATCGGCCTTAGCTATATCAATCCGAATAGCTCGGTTATTTATTCGCAACATGCCTTTGTAGTCTACTCGATTATGACGCAGTATCTTGGCGCCAAGGCAATTGAGGTAGCTGCAAAAAATTATGGCTACGATCTTGATGCGATGCTTGCCGCAATTACTGACGACACGTCAGTGATTTTTATTGCTAACCCGAATAACCCCACCGGCACATGGCTCAGTCATCAAGCGATGCTGACGTTTATGCAGCAAGTACCAGAACATATCATTGTCGTGCTTGATGAGGCCTACAGTGAATACATAGACGAGGTGGGGGATGACTATGCTGATGGCTTCGCCTTGTTGCGCGCCTTCCCTAACTTGGTCTTAACTCGCAGTTTCTCCAAAGCCTTTGGCCTTGCAGGTTTGCGCTGTGGTTTTGCCGCCTCTTCACCGGATATCGCCGATATTTTAAATCGGGTGCGTGAGCCATTTAATGTCAATATTCTTGCGCAATTAGCTGCACAAACCGTGTTAGATGATCACGACTATTTACAGCGCAGTATTGCTGTCAATGCAGCTGGGCGAATCCAGCTTGAGACGGCCTTGGCGGCGTTAAATCTGGCCTTCATTCCTTCACAAGGTAATTTTATTACCTTCGATACAGCAAGAGATGCCGATGCTGTTTATCACGACTTGCTTGCCTTAGGCGTTATTGTGCGACCAATTGCGGGCTATGGTTTGCCGCAGCATTTACGCGTGTCGATTGGCCTAGCTGAAGAAAATCAGGCTTTTATTGATGCGCTGCACCAGCTGCGTGCGCAAGCAAAGATATAGGTCTAGGTATGAGCGAGCTTCATCTAGCGAACTTAAAAATGCTGGTAATCGGCGCCGGTCTGATCGGTGGTTCATGGGCGATGGGCTTGAAGCAGCGCGGTAAAATTCAATCGGTTGCAGCGTATGCAAGAAATACAGAGCTGCTTTATCAAGGTCAATCGCTAGCAGTGATTGATAGCGTGGTCGAGGATTTACAGCAACTGCCGCAGGCGATTGCAGAGGCTGACGTCATTGTCTTAGGCGTGCCAACCTTAGCGATAAAACAATATATATCGATGATTCAAACGCACCGTCAAGCGCATGCCGTGGTTACCGACGTGGCAAGCGTGAAAGGTGAAGTTGCCGATATGTTAGTGGCTGAATTAGGCGCGGTGCCGCCCTGGTTTATCCTAGGTCATCCAATAGCTGGCTCTGAGCAAAGTGGCATATCAGCGTCCAATCCTAATCTATATGTGAATCATCACGTCATTCTTACGCCCGATGCGCAGACAGATGCGGCTGCCTTGCATACCGTTTCCGAGTTATGGCAGGCGGTTGGTGCAGATGTCGTGAGCATGCCGATTGCGCAACATGACAAAGTGTTAGCGTCAACCAGTCATTTGCCGCATGCGCTTGCCTTTGCCTTGGTGGATACGCTGCGCAGTGAGGAAGAAAATGTCGAAATCTTTCGCTTTGCGGCCGGCGGNTTTCGTGATTTTACNCGTATTGCCGCATCACATCCGGTNATGTGGCACGATATTATGTTAGCCAATAAATCATCTATTTTAGACATCATGGGTGATTTTCGTGCCAAGCTTGATGAATTAGAAGCGGCTATGCAAAGCAATGATAGTGAGGCTATCTTAAGTATGTTTGAGCGTGCTAAAGATTCACGCGAAGAGTTTGCTAAGCTGCTTGCCGAGCGCCAGGCAAAACCTGCCAAATAACCCCAACGCTTTTTACTGTTTAATGAAACCCTTTTATGAGTCAATATAACTTTATTGCAAAACCTACGATTGATGGCGCCCCTGCTGAACAGGGCATAGTGCGTGGTGATATCCGTGTGCCGGGTGACAAATCAATTTCTCACCGTTCTATTATGTTTGGCGCTTTAGCAGAGGGCACCTCGCATGTATCCGGCTTTTTAGAGGGGCAAGATGCCTTAGCCACATTAAATGCATTTCGCACTATGGGCGTCGCAATAGAAGGCCCGCAGGATGGCAAAGTGACCATTCACGGTGTTGGTATGCACGGTTTAACAGCGCCCAGTGCAGCCTTAGATATGGGTAACTCAGGCACGTCGATTCGTTTATTATCAGGGCTGTTAGCGGGTCAAGGCTTTGATGTTGAAATGATTGGTGACGAGTCATTATCAAAGCGTCCGATGAAGCGTGTGACTGATCCTCTGGCATTAATGAATGTAGACGTAGATACAGCCGAGGGGGGTACACCGCCATTAAAGATTAAGGCAAGTACAGCTGCGCTGAAGGCGATTCATTACGATTTGCCGATGGCGTCTGCGCAGGTTAAATCCTGTGTGCTTTTGGCAGGCCTTTATGCCGACGGAAAAACCTCTATTACGGAGCCGGCACCAACGCGTGACCATACTGAACGCATGTTAGAAGCATTTGGCTATGCGGTAGAAGTTGATGGTCCAACGCGCGCTGTTGTCGGTGGTGGCAAATTGCAGGCCGCTGATATTGATATTCCCTCTGATATTTCATCGGCGGCTTTTTTCATGGTCGCCGCCAGTTTAGTCAAGGGCAGTGATATTACCCTTAGGCATGTGGGTATCAATCCAACGCGCATCGGTATTATTAATATCCTGCGTGATATGGGTGCTAACATTACACTGCTGAACGAAAGTAAAATAGGTGGCGAACCGGTTGCTGATATTCGAGTGCAGGGTGGTGAGCTGAAAGGCATCAAGATTAATGAAAAAGATGTGCCGCTTGCGATTGATGAGTTTCCTGTGCTGTTTATTGCCGCCGCTGCAGCAAGCGGAGAAACGGTATTAACCGGCGCAGAGGAGCTGCGGGTCAAAGAGTCTGACCGTATTCAAGTCATGGCTGACGGCCTAATTGCGTTAGGGGTGGATGCACATCCGACAGCAGACGGCATTGTTATTCAGGGCCTTGGTGGCACCGACAAGCGCATCGCTGGTGGTGAAGTCGAGTCTCATCATGATCATCGTATATCTATGTCGTTTGCCGTAGCGTCGTTAATTGCCGAGGCGCCGATTTTGATCAAAGGTGTAGACAATGTGGCAACCTCATTCCCTAACTTTTTAACACTGGCAAATGACGTAGGCTTCAATCTTGAAATGATTGATGCTTAAATCGTTGCGGTAAATAAATTTATGCAAACAAAGTAACAAGCCTAAGCTATGCGCGCCTTTGTTATTCGAGCTCGTTCAGCGCCTACCGACAGCGCAAAGTTGCTGGCTGAGGTCGGCGGTGATGCACATGCGGAAATCCTAGCGCATAGTCTGATGAATGCGATATTTGTTGCACAGTCACATCGAAGCCATGTTCAGGTTTATTTAGTACTAGAAAGCACGCAAGATTTCTCACGAACCATTCATTTTGATAGTGATAGGCTCGCCAATATTGGCGGCTTTCACGAGCAAGCCTGGCTTGCAAAAATTTGCAAAGCGCTCGATGCTTCTCAAGGCTTAAGTAAAGAGCAGTCGGTAGAGGTTGAAGCGGGCTTGTCGGTTGCGACTAAAAGCTTCGAAAAGTTACTGCAAGAGCTTGTTGAAGACTACCAGGTTTACATGATGGACAAGAAAGGGCAGGCTATTCGCGATGTCGACTTTCCTGAAAATGTTTGCTTTTTACTCACCGACCATATTCCTATGCCGAAAAAAGCCTATAACAGCTTTAAGCGTTTGGGTGTGGAAAAGATCAGCCTAGGCCCCACCATGTTATTTGCCTCGCAGTGTATCACCTTGATTCAGCATGAATTAGACATGGCGGGCGTGCAGTAGCCAGCAAATCTACATATATTTTTTTGTTTTGTGGGTGGCGCGCGCTGTTGCTGGGTCGTCTGGCCAAAAATGTTTTGGGTAGCGGCCTTTCATTTCTTTCTGCACAGCGCGGTAGCTATGCTGCCAAAAATGTTGTAGGTCGTCTGTTAGCTGCAGCGATCGTTGCGCTGGTGACAATAAGTCGATCAATAATTTAATTTTTCCGTTAGCGATGCTTGGCGTCGTTTCCAAGCCATACATTTCCTGTATTCGCACCGAGAGTTTCGCCGGCCCATTGAGTTGATAGTGTAGCGCGATCGACGATCCGCTTGGCACGGTCATGGTTTTTGGCAGCAATTGATCCAATTGCTGTTGCTTATGCCAGTCATAACAGTTAAGCAACGGTTGCACTATCGATAATTTTTGCAGCTGGTCGTAACTTTTGATCTCGTCGAGAAAAGGACTAAGCCATTGCTCTAAATGATCCAGTAAATACTGCTCATTAATGGCCGGGAAAGGGTCGCCAATCTCGGTATAGGCCAGCGTCATACGTATTAACAGCTGTGCTGCAGAGCTATGATGTTTGCCGCTTGGGCTGTCTTGGAATTCATTAAACAGACTCAGGCCCGTTTGCCGAATCAGCTTGATCCACACATTGCTGCGTTGCTCGGCAGTGATGCTGTTGTTTAGTGCTTTGCGATCGATAATGATAGCCCCCAACATGCGCCGTTGCTCTGCAATAAATCGCTTACTTGTAGCGTCAAATTCAACCACCTCTGACGGCTTAATCAAATGTGCAAGATGGGCTTCAATATCTTCAAGCTGAATGGCGATGGCTGAAAATATTTGCTGACCATTATGGCCGCCCAACTCAGCAATCGCTAAATATTCTTGCTCATGCCAATGGTCTTGAGTTAGCGCGATGCCAGAACCGTTAGCCATCAGAAAACCTTGGCCGCGTTTTTTAGCGATGCGGTCAGGGTAGGCCAGTGCTACCAAAATAGGCAGGTACTCGAAATGAAGTGATTTGGCCACTGGCTGGCGCAAGCGTTTTAGCCAGCGCGATAATTGGCGAGAAAATAAAGCCTCAGGCTTGAGAAATTGTGTNCGCAGAGCCGACGCTAAGTCGCGTGATTTGCTCAGCCGGCTTTCTAACAGGGTGACAAAATAAATGCTCAGTATTTCAATCCCAGGTAGCTTATGTTCAAGCGCCCGGGCTTGCAGCAGCATATGCCCCCAGCGAAGATTGGTGCCAAGCGATAGGATCTCTCGCCCCAGTGCGGTGATATTGCGGTTAGCATCTATTGCCTGCAGCGCAGTTAATAATGCTAAAGCCTGTTGTTGTTGCGCAGCAGAGGGGCTGTCCAGTAAGCGAAGGTCTGATAATTCGGTTCCCCATTGTTTTATCTCCAGCATCAAATCACTGATGTCTGAACATAAAATATCTGGCAAATCATACGCTTCTCGGCGTAAAAAATGTTCTTTAGAGCCTAAGCGATAAACCACGCCAGGCTCCAGTCTGCCGGCGCGGCCAGCGCGCTGAGTCGCTGAAGCCAGGGAAATATTGACGGTTTTCAGCGCTGTTACCCCGGTATTTAAATTGAAACTCGGCGCCCGCCGCTTGCCACTGTCAACGACAATCCGAATACCGGCAATGGTTAAGCTGGTTTCAGCGACATTGGTCGCCAGTACAATTTTTCGCTCGCCATTCAGGCAGGGGGCAATGGCGGCTTGTTGCAGCGCTTTATCTTGCTCGCCGAAGAGTCGATAAATGTGCAGCTTGGTTTCAGCCTTGTATAGGTTTTCCAAGCGCTCAGCGACAAACTGTATTTCTCGCTGGCCGGGTAAGAATACCAGACAGCTGCCTGCTTGCTCACGCATTGCACGCTGAATTAGACGCGGCATAGCCTCCAACCAAAGCTGTTCGTTCTGCAGCGGATGATATTCTGTCTCAATTGGAAAGCTGCGGCCAGCGGAACTGACAACAGGGCATTGATATCGGGCTTGAATCTTTTCAGACTCGAGGGTTGCCGACATTAATAAAATCTTTAGATCTTCGCGCAAGGTAGCCTGGCTTTCTAACGCAAAGGCTAACGCAGTATCGGCACTGATCGAGCGCTCATGAAACTCATCTAAAATAATACAGTCAACCCCGTGCAGTTCAGGGTCGCTTTGTAGCATGCGCGTTAACACGCCCTCGGTAACAATTTCTAACTGTGTCTCTGAGCTGCTGAATTTTTCGTGGCGAATATTTAAGCCGATGGACCGGCCCAGTGGCTCTGCTTGGCATTGAGCGAGATAGTTGGCAATATTGCGCGCGGCCAGTCGTCTAGGCTCCAGCATGATGATTTTCTGAAACTTTTGATCGCGGATTAACTGCAGCGGCAACCAGGTTGACTTACCTGCGCCTGGCGGTGCTTGTAGCAAAATTAATGACTGTGTCTGAAATAGCTCGATCAGTTCATCATAGATTTCTGTAACAGGTAGCTTCATCTGGCGGTAAAAGGTTGATATGTGACAGGGCGTGATTATACAGCAGCTGTTTAGATATCACCTGCCTATTGTGATAGCGACAGCTTGGCTCTGATTGCATTTCTCAGTTGATACAATTAAGGTTAGCCGGTTTTGCACACATAATCAGCATTAGGGAAATCATGTCATACCAAATCAATAAAGCTTTAGTGATCGGCGCCTCAGGTTTTGTCGGTGCTCACCTCGTGCGCGAGCTGATTAAACAAAATATAGCCGTCAGAATTATGGTGCGGGCGACGAGTGACATCAGCATGTTAGATGGCCTAAGTTTCGAAACCAGCTTTGGTGATGTTTCAGATACTGACAGCATGGTAAACGCAATGCAGGGCTGCGATACGGTATTTCACTCGGCGGTAAATACAGGCGCATGGTTAACCGATAGTGGCCCGCTGTATCAAACCAATGTCTTAGGGGTCATTAACGCGATAGCTGCGGCTAAGAAAGCCCATATTCAGCGTTTTGTCCTAACAAGCTCTTTGCTGACTATCGGCCGCGCCGAAAATGAGGCTGTCGCCAATGAGGACTGTTATCCAGATACCGCTTCGCTATTCACTGAATATATGCGAAGTCGTTGTTTAGCAGAACATTATTTACTTTTGGCAGCAAAAGAAGAAGGCTTTCCGGCGATTGCCTGCTGTGTGTCAAATACCTACGGCGATCAAGATGTTCAGCCGACGCCACACGGTAATTTGATTAAGCAAGTGGCGCTGGGTAGGGCGCCCGTGTATCTAAATGCGGCCTCTGAAGTGGTCAATGTGAAAGATGCTGCCAGAGCCCTTATCTTGGCGGCGCAAAAAGGTCGCCCAGGCGAGCGCTATATTATTTCAGACCGTTTTATGAGCAACCAAGAGCTGTTTAGCAAAGCCGCCGCCTATGCTGGCCGTCGACCACCCTGGTTTGCTTGCCCAACGCCTTTAGTATCGGCATTGGTGTTTTTGGTTGAGTCGCTGATGCGCCTGTTGCGCAAAGATTCGGTACTCACCCATAATTCTGTCAAGCTGATGTATCAAACCTGGCCGCTGTCACATCAAAAAGCCGTTGATGAGCTAGGTTGGGAGCTCGACGGCATCGATAGTGCGATTGCAGAAGCCGTGGATTTCTATAAATCACAAAAGTAGTTTAAAATGCGCGCCTTTTTCACCCATTCAGGCTAAGCAATCACGGAGAATTCACCTACACTTCTTAAGTGGTTAATCAGCAATGATCAATCACAGGCTGTGCTGGTGCGCAAAATCATGGCATTAGACAAAAAACTGATCACAATCGATGGCCCCTCAGGCGCTGGTAAAGGTACTGTTAGCCAGCGGCTAGCAAAGCAGCTGGGCTGGGCATTTTTAGATAGTGGTGCCATTTACCGTTTGTGTGGTTTGGCTTGTTTAAAGTCTGGGATTGCGTTTGAAGACGTTGCTGCGGTGGCCGAATTAGCCCGCAACTTAGATATCGAATTCAAGCTAGATGGCGAGGTCTTATTAACCTTGCTTGACGGTGAGGAAGTGACTGCCCAGTTGCGCACAGAAGAAGGCGGCGCAGCGGCTTCAAGAGTGGCACCGATTGCTGCGGTAAGAGAGGCCTTATTGCTGCGTCAGCGCGCTTTTGCAAGCGATAAAGGCTTGGTTGCCGACGGCAGAGATATGGGCACGATAGTGTTCCCCGACGCACCAATAAAAGTGTATTTAACGGCATCGGCTGAAGAGCGCGCCAATCGTCGTTATAAACAGTTGACGGAGGCCGGTAATTCGGTTAATCTCCGCGCCATTTTAGAGGATATACAAGCGCGCGATGCACGTGATATGAATCGCGAAGTAGCGCCTCTAAAGCCAGCGGATGATGCGGTGGTCATTGATTCCACTGAGTTAAGCATTGATCAAGTGCTGGCAAAAATTTTAGCGCTATTACCCTAGCTTTCCTTAAGCCGAAGTAGCTAAAAATTGTAGCTAAAAGATTGCAGCTAAAAGAATCTGCAACAGAATTTGAATAGTGGTTTGACGCCAAACCTGATCCAGTTAAACGGCTATTCATTAAAAAACTAACCCCGTATAAGGTCAGGATATACGGTGAACCCATAGTAGGTGACACATGAGCGAATCTTTCGCGGAACTCTTTGAGCAGAGTTTACAAACTCTAGAAATGCAACCCGGCGCAATTGTAACCGGCATCGTGGTTGATGTTGACGGTGATTTCGTAACCGTTCACGCTGGCCTTAAATCTGAAGGCGTTATCCCAAAAACCCAATTTATCGATGAGAACGGTGATGTATCGGTTCAAATTGGTGATGAAGTACAAGTTTCTTTAGAAGCCGTAGAAGACGGTTTCGGTGAAACCAAGCTTTCACGCGAAAAAGCTAAGCGTGCTGAAGCTTGGAAAGAGCTAGAAAAAGCCAATGAAAACGACGAAGTCGTGATGGGTCTGATCTCTGGTAAGGTGAAAGGCGGTTTCACTGTAGACGTGAAAACAATTCGCGCTTTCTTACCGGGTTCATTAGTTGATGTTCGCCCAATTCGCGACACCAACCACCTTGAAGGCAAAACTCTCGAATTTAAAGTGATCAAACTAGACAGCAAGCGCAACAACGTTGTTGTTTCTCGTCGCGCTGTACTTGAGCAAGCAAACTCTGAAGAGCGTGAGCAGTTACTTGCTACCCTTGAAGAGGGTCAAGTGGCTAAAGGTATTGTGAAAAACCTTACCGACTATGGTGCCTTTGTTGACCTTGGTGGTGTTGACGGTCTTCTTCACATCACTGACATGTCTTGGAAGCGCATCAAGCACCCATCAGAAATTGTTGCTGTGGGTGATGAAATTGACGTTCGCGTTCTTAAGTTTGACAAAGAAAAGAACCGTGTATCACTAGGTCTTAAGCAGTTAGGCTCTGATCCTTGGGTTGATGTACAAGATCGTTACCCAATCGGTGCGAGAACGAAAGCTGTTGTTACCAATCTGACCGATTACGGCTGCTTTGCAGAGCTTGAAGAGGGCATCGAAGGTCTTGTTCACGTTTCTGAAATGGATTGGACCAACAAAAACGTTCACCCATCGAAAGTTGTTTCTTTAGGTGACGAAGTTGAAGTGATGGTGCTTGAGATTGATGAAGAGCGTCGTCGTATTTCACTGGGTATCAAACAGTGTCAAGCTAACCCTTGGGATGAGTTTGCTGGTAAATTCGAAAAAGGCGATAAAGTTTCAGGTACGATCAAGTCGATTACCGATTTCGGTATCTTCATCGGTCTTGATGGCAACATTGATGGCCTTGTGCACTTATCAGACATCTCTTGGAACGAAGCGGGCGAAGAAGCTGTGCGTCAATTCAAGAAAGGTGACGAGATTGACACCGTTATCTTATCGGTTGACTCAGAGCGTGAGCGCATCTCTTTAGGCATTAAGCAATTAGCAGATGACCCATTTGGTAGCTACACCGATGCCAACGATAAAGGCAGCGTTGTTAAAGGCACCATCAAAGAAGTTGATGAAAAAGCCGCGATTATCACCCTAGCTGATGAAGTTGAAGCGATCTTGAAAGTTCAAGACATTGCGCGCGAGCGTACTGAAGATGCTCGCAGCGTATTAACTGCGGGTGATGAGATTGAAGTTAAGATTGTTAACGTTGATCGTAAAAACCGCACGGTTCAAGTCTCAATCAAGGCGCTTGAAATTGCTGATGAAAAAGAAGCATTAAAAGCACAGAAAGAGAAAGAATCTGAAAATATTTCAGCGACGACCATCGGTGATTTGATCAAGCAGGAAATGGATAAATAACCTTCTGTTATTTATACATTTTATTACCGTCTCTAAAAAGCCGCACACCAGTGCGGCTTTTTTCGTTTAAAGGCTAGATTTGCCGAAACGCTTGGTCTATTATCCGTTTTTAAGGGTTAAGATATTGAGAATAATAGGGTTTTTCTGATGACAAAGTCTGAGTTGATTGAGCGCATTGCTGAGATGCAGCCACAATTATCGCCGAAAGACGTCGAGCTGGCAGTGAAAACTATCCTAGAACAAATGTCAGACGCCCTAGCAGATGGCCAACGTATCGAAATTCGTGGCTTTGGCAGCTTCTCACTGCACTACCGTGCGCCGCGCAAAGGCCGCAACCCTAAAACTGGCGAGTCAGTACAGTTAGACGGTAAATACGTGCCACACTTCAAACCCGGCAAAGAAATGCGCGAACGCGTGAATGCTTCTATTAATGATTAAGATGCCATGCAGCAGTTGATACGCCGTATACTATTCGCGCTTATTGCTCTTGCCCTTGCCGCTTACGTGGTGTTCTTTACTCTTGCTAATCATCAGCTCTTAGATCTTGATCTCTTGTTTATTCAGCTAAATCAGGTGCCGGTTGAACTGGCCTTGATACTCAGCTTTATTGCCGGCGGCTTAAGCGGTATCGTGGCTGCGTTTGGCTGGGTCATGCATTACCGCAAACAGCTGAATAAAGCCCGAATTGATTTAAAGCGCGCTGGCTTATAAATAGCAATGCCAGATAGCGGCTATTCACTGAGTTTATTCTTTTTTCTTTTTCTGGCGCTGGCGCTAGGCTGGCTGCTCGCAAGCTTTCCACCGCAGCTATGGCTAAAAAAATTCAAATACCGCGCCTGGCGTGAGTCATATTTTAAAGGCCTGCAGTTTCTACTGAATGAACAAACAGACCATACGATTGAGTCATTGGTCAGTGAATGGCAGGTCAATCGCACAAATTTTGAGTTACATAATGCCTTGGCTAATATGCTGCGCCGCAAAGGTGAAGTTGATCGGGCGATTGTTATTCATAATAATTTACTCAGCCATGCCAAGCGGGCCAAGCTGAATTCCAGTCAAATTCGAACCGCAACCACCGAGTTGGCAAGAGACTATATCAAAGCGGGTTTGCTTGATCGTGCAGAGCGCTTGCTGATTAATGTGGTCAATAGTTCGAAAGAAAGCGAACAAACCGCCTTAGCATTGCTACTGCAGGTTTATCAGCTTGAGAAAGAGTGGCGCAAAGCGATCTTAATTGCAGAGCAGCTGTATCCTCACGACCGGATAGCGATTAACGATAAAACCTTGGTGGCAGGCAGGCGTCAGGTAGAAATAGCGCAGTTTTATTGTGAGATAGCGTCTGCCGCTCTAAAAGACGATGCCTTTTTACAAGCAGAGTCAGCCTTGAATCAGGCATTGCTAGCGCATCCAGAATGTGCGCGTGCAACATTATTACTGGCGCAGCTCAATTTTGAGCGGCAAAATAACGCCGCTGCACTACAACATCTGTCTTTACTGCCGTCGCAAGATGCCTCATTGCTGGTTGAAGCACTGCCGATGCTCGATGACTATTTGGCGCCCGATAGCGAACAGAAAATTGAGCTGCTGCAGCAATGGCAGTCGCAATATTCATCGGTCGCGCTAGATAAAAGCCTATTTTTAGCACTGTCATCGCGAGATGCAGAGCAGGCCTATGCGTTTTTAGATGCCGCGGTAAGAAAGCGTCCCACCTTGCGCGGTTTAAATTATTATTTTGATGCCTATCGACAATTTAACTGGTCTGAAAAAGAAGGTATTAAAGATGTGAGTCGGCAAAATATACAGCTGATTCACAGAATCGTAAAAGATGTATTAAAAGATAAGGCCGATTATCAATGTCGACAATGCGGCTTTGCTGGCAAGCAATTACACTGGCAGTGCCCACAGTGTCATGGTTGGGATACTATCCGTCGTCAACGTGGCGTTGATGGCGACTAAATTTTTAAGGTTAATATGAAAGATAAAAACATACTCATCGCGTTAGACTTCGACGATATTGATGTGATGTATCAGCTGGTTGATCAGCTTGATCCGAGCCAGTGCAGGCTGAAAGTTGGCAAGGAGTTGTTTACCCGTTTTGGTCCAGATTTAGTGCGGCAGCTGCAGGCCAAAGGCTTTGATATATTTTTAGATTTAAAATTTCACGATATTCCAAACACCGTGGCAAAAGCCGTAGCCAGTGCTGCAGAGCTGGGTGTATGGATGGTGAATGTGCACGCTTCAGGCGGCAGTAAAATGATTAGCGCGGCGAAAGAGGCCTTAAAGCCTTATGGCGATAAAGCACCACTATTGATTGCCGTCACCGTGCTTACGTCTATGAGCCAAGACGACTTAGACGAACTCGGTTTGCCAACAGCTGCCGAGCAGGTTGCAAAGCTTGCTCAGCTTGCGGCTAAGGCAGGCGCTGATGGGGTGGTGTGTTCAGCCTTAGAGGCGGCAACAATCAAGCAGCTCTGCGGTGATGATTTTGTCACGGTCACCCCCGGTATTCGCCCACAAGGCTCAAGCACAGACGATCAGCAGCGTATTATGACGCCAAGCAGGGCGGTGGCGAATGGTGCTGATTATTTAGTGATCGGACGGCCGATTACTCAAGCAAAAGAACCTATGACTGCATTATCGAATATTCATGCAGAACTGACGGCCTAGGTTTTCAAAACAGATACATCATGAATTTAGACGATTTAAAAGGCCAGCCACTGGAAGTATGTATTCAATACTTTGATCTTGATAAAACCACGCTCATGCACGAGAAAAAAGCATCCGGTGTTGTACATCATGTCGATCCGGATGTCGCTGTGGTGTTAGCGGTTGACGGTAATGCTGAAAACCTATTTAAAGTGCCGCCCTTGATGGAGGCATTTCAATTTCAAATTGATGGCAGCTATAAGGTGCATTGGGGTGTGTATCGCACGCAGTCAGAACGTCAAGATGGTATGCATGAATGGTGGGATTGGAAGCCCATTTTAGATTAATGCTGAGTGCTTTATAGTTTATTTTACTCCGAGTTGTAATCTAAACCCTACGGTTGAATTTGTTCTGCGGTATCAGAGCTTTTTGCCGCAAAGCTTTGCGGGGCAAAATAATCGGCAATCTGCATAAACCAAGTAAGCTGCGACATATCACCAGCAAAGCGTATTTTTGCCTGCCGGATTAAGGTAATCATTTGGCTTTTATTGTGTGGATCTTTCGCCATAATCCACAGTAGGTAACGAAAATCCTTAGCCGAGCTAATTTGAAAGCTCAAACTGGCATGACTGTGGCGCTTTGCCTCAGAGTTCACTTTGCCCCACTTGAACTCAAAGTAGCGACAGGCGGAACTGTTAGCCAGTTCAAAACTGATCACACAGGCTCTGCGAGCAATGAGCTGTTGAAACTGTGGATGCGTGTCAGTGAGGTATTGAATGCGTTTGGCTAAGAGCCACAGGCATAGTCTAAACAGCATAGTTTGCGCCTTAAAGTATCAATTTAAAGTTTCAATTTAAAGTTTCAATTTAAAGTTTCAATTTAAAGTATCAATGCAACCGTGGGTGCGGTAATAATATTCCAATCCAAAATGATCTCGCGCTTCAGCAAGCGTATCTCACCTTTAATCTTGGTTAAAACATCGCGACGTTGAAAATAAAATTGATAATTATCCTGGCCGTGTCTGCTATAAGACAAAGACACATTGTTAAACACCTGAAACGATTTTCTGCTTTGCTGATACGCCTCTATATTGCTAACCAAACGCACGGTTCGCAGTAAGGGGTTGTCGGCAATGGCTGTCGCGCTGGTTGGGCGGTTGGCACGAAACGTTAGCGTCATAAAGTCGTCATCGCGCAGCGGTGGCTCAATGCCTCGACTTAACTCGGTTTGCAAGCACAGCATTTCTTCTTTGTTTTTTAAACGTATATTGGTGCCAGTATTGGCACGATTCGGCATGGTATATTCGATGCCGGGTGCCAGTAGGTCCATCCAGGTTTGATATTGCCGGCTATCCAGTAATCGTGCTTCATGATAATAAAATTGTTGAATCGCCAAGTATTGTTTAACAGATGTCACAGCTTTCATAGGCTTAATCCAATCGGTTAAAAGCGAGCAAGGCGTCGTGACTCTGATCGCTTTGCATACCCTGTTCTAATTCATGGCGCCAACGGGTATAAAACTCACGGGCGTAAAACTCATTAACAATATTGCCCGCCATGCCGGGAAGCTCGGGGTGTGGATATTCCTCGCCAGCACCTAAGCCAAAAAACAGATGCTGGTCGTCAGCGTAGTCGGTGCAGTTACCAATATATTGTTGCGACCAAGCCTCGCTGTCTTCCTGCTCTAACAGCCCGCCTGGGCCAAATAAAAAGGTATAGTTTTTTTGCAGCTTCAGCTTAATCGCGTCGGGAATATCTTTATCAACCACCCACCAGCTCCAATACTCGGTTTTACCCGCGCCGCGCGGGTGGCTAACGCGCAGAGTGCTATTCGGCCACAATAAGGATAAATTTGGGTATACGCTGTAGCACAGAGGTTTAAGCCTCGCGCGCAGTTTGCCCAGTCGCTGTTCTACCTCGGCATGCTGTGTTTGCATATACTCTATGGTTTCAGCATCGTACATGGTGAGGCCATCCATGCCTGCAATGCGTTGCTGCAATGGTGCATTGTCTGGCAGTAAGCGAACCGCAACACCGTGACCGGGCTTAGGTACAATGTTGAGGC
>JABSRR010000057.1 GCA_013215025.1 Pseudomonadales bacterium | reverse complement strand
ATGAATCGCCGCCAGAGTCGAAGAAGTTATCGTGAATACCAATATCGCCAACGCCTAAGACTTCTTTCCATACAGCGGAAAGATCGCGTTCTAACGAGGTTCGTGGGGCGACAAATTGATTGCCCGCTACCTGTTTTCGCGGCATCGCTAATAATGCCTGTCGATCAATTTTGCCATTTGGAGTGAGCGGCCAGCTGGCTAAAAATGTCAGCGATTTAGGCAGCATGAAGTCTGGCAAACGTTGCTGTAGAAGCTCACGCCAATTGCTGCTTTCAAGCTGCTCTCCAAGTACAAAGGCTAACAGCTCATCGTGATCGACTAAGACAGTGGCGTCTTTAATTTCTGGCAAACTAGACAGTGCATGTTCAATCTCACCAAGCTCAATACGTAAACCTCGCAGCTTCACTTGGTAATCACGTCGACCTTGATATAGCAGTTGAGGTATATCATCGCTGATCGCTAAGCGAACAATATCACCGGTTTTGTAAAGCCTGCTATCAAGATCTTTATCTAGTCGGTGACTGATGAACGCCTCTTGGTTAAGCGCCTCGCGTTGCCAGTAGCCAAGTCCTACTTGCTGACCCGTAATATAAAGCTCAGCCGGGAGACCTGGGGGCACCCTTTGTAGTTGATCATTTAGCAGTAATAATTGGTTGCCGGCGCTTGCTTCACCCATCGGTACCGTAAAGCTATCGAGTTGCTCTTGCTGCCATAAAGATTTAAGCCGAGCAGCAGAAAGCGTGAAGCTGGTGCTAATATCTGTACATTCGGTTGGGCCGTACATGTTCACAATATTACAGTTAAAATGATCTTGTGCTACCCAGTTGGCAAAGCGATCGAGCTGGATTGCCTCGCCGCCAAGTAAAAGCTGTTTAAGGCTGGTCAAATGCGTCAACTGTTTCGGGCTTGCCAGTTCAGTCAGAGGATAGAATGCCGACGGCGCACAATTGATATAGCTAATCTGCTGTTGTTGGATATCGTCTAACAGCATATTGATATCAAAATCGCTGCTGCGCGGCATCACCACAGTGCCTCCAAGCTGTAATAAGGCAAACAGATTTTTTTGTGTTAGATCAAAGCCAATCGCTGAGATAATCAGGGTTTTATCGTCACTGCTAAAGCCAAAGTGTTGGCAATACCACTGCAGTAAGCGCGCCTCACTGTGGTGATATACCGAGGCGGCCTTAGGTTTGCCGGTAGAGCCCGAGGTGTAAATCATATAAATCGGCTGGCCGGGTTCGACACTGATATCAGGTGAGTCGCTTGCGTATTCTGTCAGAGAAACTTGATCAATATCGATCACAGTCGCTATGTCACTAAACGCCGAAATTGCCGCGGTCTCAGTGATAGCATATTGCGCGGCTGAATCATCAATCACATAACGAATACGCGCTTCGGGATAGCTAGTGTCAAGCGGGATGTAACAGCCGCCTGCTTTGAGTACCGCTAGTAGCGCAACAATAAGCTCTTTACGTTTCTCTAAAGCAACAATAACATGTGCACCCTGCGGTAAACCTTGCTTAATCAATGCATGGGCTAATTGATTACTCTGTTGCTCAAGTTGTTGATAGCTTATATCGCCATGCCTATCAATAATGGCAGTCTTGTTCGGGAAGCGCGTGGCTGTGAAGCTGATCATATCGTGTACGAGTAAGCGCTCAGTATGATGTCTGCCTGCAGATAACTCGCTATCAGTCTGCAAATCGTGCGATTGTATGCCATTCAAAAGTGCAATATCTTGCTCGTGTGGCAATAAAAAATCGATCTCGCCAGTGTGCTCAATGGTGTTAGCCAACAGCTGTTGGCTAATAGCGATAAAGCGCTGCAGAAAATCAAGGCTATCGAATTCAGCTTCGTCATAAGCCAGATAAAGTGTACAACTGTCGTTTTCTAACTGAACCCTAAAATCAACAACACCATCAGCATTAGGAGTGAACCGATCACAGCTAACATTGTGTCCTAATACCTCAAGATCATGCTCGAAAGCGAGCATATTAAATGCAAAGCTAAGACCGGCCTGCGATTGAATGAGGCGTAGTTTTTGATTGCTCAAAGTATGATGCTTACGACTTGATTTTTGTTCAGCTTTAAACGCTTTAAATAGCTGATCTANCGATGAATGTANGCTTTTTTGAGAAATAAAGCTTAGCTGACGTTTAAAGAAGCAACCTTGACTGAGCATTTCATCTTGGCTGCGACCAGCATTAAATTCGGTGATGACAAAGTCTGCTTCTGCTCTGGTATATAGCTGAATCAGAATGGCATACAGCGCCTTAAAATAAATCGCTGGCGTAATAATTTGCTGCTTACAGAATTGTTTGATTTGCTTGAGGTGTGCAGCAGTTAAGGCAAGCTGCTGCTGAACTGCGCGAGGCGATTTTTGCGTATCATGAAATACTAAAGCTTCAGTGGTGCTTAGCTTTTCGCGCCAGTAGGCAACGCTTTCAGCTTGGTCAAACTGTTGCAAACTTTGCTGACAAAAGTCAATAAAGCTGTCTTGCATAGTCAAGTTATGCGTTGCTATCTTACCTTGAACGAGATTTTGGTAAACCTGATTCACCAGTTTGGCATGTGCGAGCGCAGAAAAAGCATCACTGATAAGGTGATGACAGGCCATATTGAAATAATATCGCTGATCATCCAGTTTGAATAAGCGGTAATGAATGAGGTGGCCATTCTCAATATCGTAGCGGCTGAAAGTTTTCTCCTCAGCTAACGTCGATATTTGCGCATGACTGAGTGCTCGATCTGATAAGTCAATAAACTCATACGCGGATTCAATGGAGTAATCTTCAGCTGCTGTTATGCTAAATATAATGGCCTGTTGCGGCGGTTGAATAGTTGATAGCCTGTTAGTCCTTGCACGCAGCATGCAGTAGGCATTACTTACCGTAGCTAAAGCTTGCTGCCACAGTTCTGAGTCGATCGCGAAATGATAATAATAGCCGTAGCCAATCGAGTTCTCGAGTGTATCTGGTTTCGCTAAGGCACTAAAATACATATCCTGCAGCGTTGGCGGCAGAGCAAGCTGTTGTGAGTCAAAGTTGAACTGCGTTGCTGTTAGCTGATTATTCAACTGATACAGGCTNATATTCGCTTGGCTAACAAAGCTTTCGAGTATCTGTATATAGCATTGATAAAATTTGGCAATACTGCTCTCATCAAACAGATCGCTGGCATATTCAATGTTAATGTCGATGCCGTGATCCGTTTCAAGTAAGCTAAACTGCAAATCAAATTTGGCAACCGTTTGCTCGCTCTTTAGTAGCTCAATGTCTAAGCCAATATCATTTTCACCAGATAATAAGTCTAGCGGCTGATGATTAAGCATATTGAAAGCACATTGCGCGATCGGTGTATACGCCAAGCTGCGTTCAACGTCTAGTTCGTTTAACAGCATCTCAATCGGTATATGTTCATGTGCAAATGCCGCTAACACTTGCTTTTTTGTTTGCGCTAATAATTCATGGCTCGATAAATTATCTGATAAATCGTGTCGAATAATCAGCGCGTTAATAAAAAAGCCTATCAGGTTCTCAACACCTTCCAGAGAGCGCCCTGCCAATGGAATGCCGATGCAAATGTCATCTGACTTGGCAAAGTATTGCAGCATCACAGCGTATGCCGATAAGCAAGTCATGAACATCGTGCAATGCTGTTGCTGAGAAAATTGCTGCAGCTGTTGCTGTAATGTAGGCGATATTGCGCCAGAGAAAACAGCGCCAGCGAAGGTTTGTGTCGATGGGCGCGGGCGATCAGTTGGAAGCTGCAGCAAGCTCGGGGCGCCAGCAAGTGTTTTGCGCCAAAAGTCTAATTGTTGGTCTAGCACTTCACCTTGTAGCCAGTTGCGTTGCCAGCTGGCGTAGTCGGCATATTGAATTGGTAGCTCTTCTAAACGAATATACTGCTGTTGCGATACATTGACATATTGCAATGCCAATTCTTTAATTAGAATCTGGATAGACCAGGCATCAGAAATAATATGATGCATGTTAACCAAGACAATATGTAAGTCTGAATCTATGCTTAATGCGCTTATATGAATCAGAGGGCCATGGCTTAAGTCAAATTCACGGTGCGCATGTATGCGTGCATAATCGAGCGCTGCTTGCTCATTACTGACGTCAATACATTCAATCGGCGTTTCTATGCTTGAGTGAATCTGCAGCTGTGGTTCACCAGCATGATTGATAATGTTGCTGCGCAATACTTCATGTCGATTGATCACTGCAGCGAAAGCTTCGCTTAATAACTGGGTATTCAGCTTGCCACGAATACGCAGCGCAGCCGGCATATTATAAGTTGCAGATTGAGGGTCGAGCTGAGCTAAAAACCAGAGTCGTTGCTGAGCATATGATAAAGGTAAATGCTCACGGCTTTGCTGTGCTTCAATGGGCGTGCTGCTATGTTGTTGCTGCTGTTTGCTCTCTATCAGCAGCGCCTGCGCTTGAATATTGCGGGCATCGAACATGTCGCGCAGCTGAATGTCAACGGCATAGGCTTGGCGAATTTTTGCGACTAAGCTGGCTGCTTTTAATGAGTGCCCACCTATTTGGAAGAAATCACTGTCACTGCTGATGGCGCTCAGCTGCAATAGCTGTTGCCAAAAAAGCAATAGCTGTTTTTCAATTGCTGTAGTGGCCTCGATAAATTCAGATGATTGATTAGCAAGCTGTTGTAAATCTGGCTTAGGCAGTTGTTTTCGGTCGAGCTTACCATTGGCGCTTAACGGCATAGCGGTAAGCGGCAGGTAAAAATTCGGCAGCATATAGGCCGGTAATGTCTGTTGTAGGGATGTTTGTAGAAGGGTTTGCTCAACATCTTTTGAACTGCAGTAATAGGCGATAATAATTGCTTCACCTTGATGCTGCTCAGCGATAACGCAGGCACTGTCAATGACGTCCAAGTTAAGTAAAGCTTGTTCGATTTCTCCCAATTCAATCCGTAAACCACGGATCTTTACTTGATTGTCGTTGCGGCCGAGATAGGCGATATTACCGTCGGCTAAATATTTTACCGTATCGCCAGTTTTATATAATTTTTCCGATGGGAAATTATGGCTATGATAGAAAGGGTTATCAATAAAACTGGCCGCAGTTAAAGCGGGCTGATTAAGATAACCAAGCGCTAAGTTAGCACCGCCAATATAAAGCTCGCCGGCAATACCCACTGGCAGTGGTTGCAAATATTGATCCAGCACTAATAACTGGGTATTAGCGATAGGTTTACCGATAGGAACTGAGCTGTGGCTATCATTGGCATCACAAGCGTAAAAAGAGACATCAACTGACGCTTCAGTTGGGCCATATAAATTATGCAGCGCTATAAACTGACTTTGATCCTTTGCATGATTGAGGCGCTGATGGAAGTCATCAACTTGTGACAATTGTAGGGCTTCACCTGAGCAGAATACTTGGCGCAGACTCTGGCATTTAGCCACCTGGCTTGACTGCAAAAATAACGACAGCATAGAAGGTACAAAATGTATCGTGCTAATCGCATAACGTTGAATACAGTCGACCAGATAGTCAGGGTCTTTATGCCCTTCAGGTTTAGCGTAAACAATTTGGCTGCCCACCATTAGTGGCCAGAATAACTCCCATACAGACACATCAAAACTAAATGGTGTTTTTTGTAAAATTTTGTCGTCAGCGTCAATAGGGTATTGCTGCTGCATCCAGAGTAAGCGATTAATAATACCGCGATGCGGTACCATTACACCCTTAGGGTTTCCGGTAGATCCCGAGGTGTAAATAATATTAAATAACTGCGCTGAGTCGATAATAATATTTAAATTGCTGTCTTCTTGCTGGCGGTAGTCTTTTGTTTGATTGACCGCATATTTTTTTGCTGCGATTAAACCAGAGATGACTTCATCAAGCGATTTGTCGGCGCTGTTATACAAAACACAGGCAGCGTTAGTGTCTTGTAGCATAAATTGCAGGCGCTCAAGCGGTAAAGTCGGGTCCAGAGGAATATAATGCGCCCCGAGTTTTAGACTTGCCAGAAGCGCAATCGACATATTGCAACTACGCTGCATGCAGATTGCTACAGCGCTATTCGCTTCAACGCCATTAGCTTTTAAGTGTCTTGCCAGTTGATTAGCTTGGCAGTTTAGCTGGACATAGCTTAATCGTTGTTTTTCATCGACAACCGCTATTGCGTTAGGCGTTTTTTCAACTTGAGCTTCGATATACTGATGAATGCCTAAAAGCTGGTCAAAATTTTCAATATCCTGACTAAAATCGTAGGCAGTATGATTTAAGCTGTCAGTTTGATCGAGTGCGAGTTGCCAATTAAGTTCTGCATTGCTTAGCATATTTATTTGATGCAGGCTGCGATCAGCGTGCTGACTTATTTCGGCTAGCAGTTGACAGAAATGATCGGCAAATAACTGCATAGAAGCCTGGCTATACAATTGGCTGCGGTATTCAATTGAAGCGCTAACGCCGTTACTTGATTCGGCAATATTGAGGCTTATCTCAAATTTAGCCTGGCGCTTGGTAGCTAAACTGTCGTCTACGCCATGATAAGGACTAACCATTAAATCATGTAGCATAAAGCTCGACGTATCTGGCTGTTGATTAAGCTGGTCGGCTGACTGATAGTTAATAAATGCCTGAAAAACCGGTGAGTGAGCAAGATTACGGTCAAGCTCCAGTTGATCGAGTAATGCCTCAAATGGCACCATTTGGCGCGATAGTGCTTGATCAAGCGATGTTTTGACCTTGTTTAAAAGCTCTAAAAAGCTCTCGTCGTGATTAAGCTGATTGCGTAATGCTAAGGTGTTGACGAAAAAACCCGGAATCGACTGCATGCTGCTGATCGGGCGATTGGCTACGGTGGTGCCGATAATAATATCTTGCTGCTCGCTGTAGCGCGATAACAGTAGGTTGAAAGCGGCAAGATAAATGCTAAAACGACTGCTTTGGTGGTTTACTGCTAGCTGTTGGAGTGCAGTGACGGTGCTGCTAACGATCTCAAAGCTGATCAGCTCACCACGACGGCTCAATGTCTCTGCCGGCTGACGAAGATCGCTTGCTAATGCTAATACAGGCGGCTGCGACAACTGTTTTAACCAGTAATCCATATGCTGTTGGTAAGTTTCACTCTGCAATATGTCCCGCTGCCAGTAAACATAGTCAAAATAGCTACGCTGCTCAGGATCAGGCGAAATCTCATCACCTTGACAGGCTGCTTGGTAAAAAGCCCCCAGCCGTTCGATAAGAATCTGAATGGAGCTGCCGTCCGAGATAATATGGTGGTGATTAATCAGTAAAACTAAACGCTCTGGTTTATCGATTAATTGGTAGGCATGCGCAACAAACAGTGCCTCATCAGCGTCTAATCGAAAAGGCTTTTGCGCTTCCCATGCTAACGCCTTGTCTATAGCAGTATCTGAATCCAATCGGTGCAGGGTTAGCTGTAATGCTTCGTTACTGATGTATTGAAAACTTTGCTGCGGATGCTGGTACTGGGTTTGTTGTTGATGACTTATGCGTGTGCGCAATATTGGATAATGCTCGCCAAGCTGCGTAATGGCGTGTCGCAAGGCAGCAATATCGATTGCCTGTTGCTCAGTTTGCTGCAGCTGTACAATTAATGGAATAGAATACATGGTGCTAGCACCTTGTATCTGTTCGATTAGATACATTCGCTGCTGCTGCTGGCTTAGGGGGTAGTGGCCGTTTTCTGCCGGCTCGACATGTGGCGCTAGTGCAGGCAGCTGCAGCGCAGTGGCCGCCTGTCCGTTATCTATGATGGCGGCAATCGCCTCGACCGTTGGAGATTCAAACACTTCGCGCAAGGGTAGCTCTACCTGAAATTGCTCGCGAATTTCATTCACTGCTCGCGCTGCAAGCAGCGAGTGGCCGCCAAGTTCAAAAAAGTTGTCGTTAATTGAAATGCCTTGCTTGCCTAAGCTGCGCTCGAAGATGCTGAGAATAGCTTGCTCAGTTTGATTGCGTGCGGCGATTAATTCAACGCGTGCTTGCTGCGTATCAGGCAATGCTGATCGATCAATTTTACCATTAGCGGTAAGCGGCCAGTCTGGCAAGACAAACACCGATTGTGGCAGCATATAAGCTGGCAGCTGTTTAGCAATGTCGCTACGCCAGTCAACATCTTCATCTTGACTGATAAGGTATACCAACAGTTCATCATGCTTAGCAACGGCTAGGGCATCGGTGACGCCAGCTAGCGACTTAAATGCCCACTCTATCTCACCGAGTTCAATGCGTAAGCCGCGAACTTTTACCTGATGGTCCAAGCGGCTAATAAATACAAATTGACCATCATCGCGCCAATGAACTAAGTCGCCAGTGCGATAAATTTTGCCCAGCTGAGGATGTTCAATAAAAACCTCCTCGCTAAGCTTGGCTTGATTGATATAACCTAGGCCTAAGCTTTCGCCGCTGATGCAAAGCTCGCCAGCCATGCCTTGGTCTAATACTTTTTGGCTAGCATCAATAATATGCAAGCCAACATTTTGGCAAGCGCTGCCAATTGGTATAGCGGCAGATGAGAAAGCGTTAATATCATCAACAATACAATGACTGGCAATATCGGTACATTCGGTGGGACCGTACATATTAACCAAGCGAGCCTTACAATCAGCGTGATTTAGCCAATCGGATAGCGCCTCGCTGCGAATACTTTCGCCACCTAAAAGCACCCAGCGTAAGGAGCGAAGAGGCTGGTAGGCATGCGTTTGACTGGCCTCAATAACTGGGTAAAGTGCACTTGGGGCGCAGTTAATCCAAGTGATTGATTGCGCATTAATTTGCTGAGCAATGGTCTTGCCGTCATAAGGCTGCTGATAAAAACTAACACTAGCGCCGACACAAAGCGGCGCTAAAAGATTCTTCTGAGTTAGGTCAAAACCCAAGGCCGAGATGATTAAGCCACAATCTTGGCTATCTAACTGATACGTCGTGTTGTACCAGTCTATTAGGTTTAGTTCGCCGCGCTGACTGACTAAAGCGCCTTTGGGTTTGCCGGTAGAACCTGAGGTGTAAATAGCATACAGCGGGCTGTCTAAATTTTGTTCTAGGTAAGGCGAGCTTAATATTGGATTTTTTGTGCTGGCTGCAGTTTTAACTGCTTGCTGCTCTGGCTTATCAATAAGATAAATCGCAGTCGTTAAACTGCGCTCTTGATCTTCTTGCAATATGCAATAAATATCGTGATTGCTAATAAAGCAGCTAGCCTGACTGTCTTTAAGAATATAAGCAATACGCGCACTGGGGTAGTTCGCATCTATCGGAATATAGCAAGCGCCAAGCTTAAGACAGGCAAGTAAGCTTGTCATAAATTCAATGCCTGCTGGTAGGCAGATGGCAATGCGCACACCGGGCTCAAAACTATTGTTCGCATATAATTGCTGAGCAAGCTGAGTTGCCCGATGATTCAGCTCGGCATAGCTGTAGCATTGATTATCACAATACACGGCTGGTAAGTCTGGGCTGCGTGCAATTTGCGCTTCAATCTTGGCAATCACGGTGTGCTGATCATAGTCTGGCGCAGTAAGCCCGTTATCTTGAGCATTGAGTGTTGCTGGGTTAAGCTGTAGCGCGCTAATCACTTGCGTACCAGCTAAAATTTGCGCTGATAGCGCTGCAAAATGCTCGAAAAACGCATCACCATTAAAGCGACCCTGCGCATAGCTTAGGTTGAGCAAGAAACCTTGGTCGCTGGGTTGACACGTAAAGTTGATCGCCTGATCCATCTCTGGTGGTATTAAAGCGCTTGAAATCCGTTCGCCGGCAAACTCAAAGTCACGCTCTAAAGTATAAAAATTAAATAAAAACTGCACCGGTGACTCTGGCATTAATTGGCGCTGCATGGCGTTTGATATGTCGCCGGTGTTGCGCATTTGCTGCCGGTATTGGTCAACGTCTTGCAACAGCCTGAGCAGTTCGTCGTTACAGTTTATGCTAGAGAAGCAATGTTGGCGGTGTTGGAAATAACAGCCAACTTGGGCAAAGTTATTGCGATTTCTACCGGCAATAATTTCAGTAAATGAAAATCCTTGCTCGCTATAGCAATAAGCTTGTATCAGTAAGCCATAAACCGTTTTAAGGTAACTGGCTACGGCAATATTTTGATTGGCACAAAAAGCTTCAATCTGTTGACGATGCTCAGCACTGTCTTGATATTGCCTAACGATAAATTCTTGCTTAGTGCTATCGTTTGTATTGGCCGATGTTAGCAGCGGAATAGCAGCCTGATTATTTTCTAATAGGGCGCGCCATTGCTCAATATTTTGCTGTTGATCGGTATAGGTGTACTGTTGCTGCACATAGTGCTGGTAATCATCATCAACCAATAGCTGTGTAATCAACGCTTGCTGATTTGCATTGGGATCGGCTTTGATCGCGCTATAAAGCTTGGTATAAGCTTCTTTAATAACGTTCATCGATACACCGTCAATACAGGTGTGGTGAGCCGACATCACGAGCGTATGTGCACTGTTAGAGCGCTTGACAAGCTGCAAGCGAAATAAGGGCTCTGCCGCTAGATCTACAGCTTGGTAACCCAGCTCCATACAGCGTCGTTCGAACTTCGCGTCATCGTTGACTATCGCTGCGTCTGAGGACCAGTCCAAGGTTTGGACGTGAATCTTTGCAGCTGCAGCTGTTAAGATAATTTGATAGGCATTGTCAAATAGTGGGTTGTTACAACTTATGATGCGCATGCGCAGCGC
>JABSRR010000056.1 GCA_013215025.1 Pseudomonadales bacterium | reverse complement strand
GCTATGATATAGATAAAGGGGCGGGCTTCATCGAGATAAGCTAGCCAGTAAGCAAATAATAAACCGTTGTTGATTACTAAGAACCATAAAAGCTGCTGCATATAATGCTTAGTTATCGTGTGTTTATTTTGCTGTAAATAGATAAAATGAAATGCCTGCAAACCAAACATATGTAAAAAACTATAGCCGATAAGGCGATTTTCAAAGTCATCAAGACCGAGATAGCGCAGGGTGATCAAAAATGCATAAAACGCAATATAGACTGGCGTCGTTAATTTAATAAACGACATTGCCACACGATAATACTTGGCTTGCTGAGCAGAATTGTTGCCTTGCTGAGCAGAGTTGTTGGCTTGCGAGGTTGAATTTGGCATTAGGTGACCCAATCTTATAGTTTTGCGTATGCTATGCGATTTGTGCAGTGGGGTGAAGTTGATATGCATTTTATCTGCCTATTCGTATTTAATTTTCAGATGAATAACATGTGAGAGCCTTATGCAGGCAATCTTAGATACTCAGAAGTGGTTGCAAGAGATAGTTATCGACCATAATTTTTGTCCATTTGCGCGAAAAGTTTGGCTAGAAGACAGAATTGAATGGCATGCATGCTCGGGTTCATCTGAGCCCCAGCTGTTACGAAATTTTTCTGAAATATTGCAGCGGCTAGATGCAAAGCCTGATGCCGAAACGGCCATAATCGTCTTAGACGATGGTTACGAGGATTTTTTCCATTACCTAGGGCTCATTGAGCGGGCAGAGCATATTATCGATGCGGCAGGCTTTCGAGGTATTTTTCAGTTGGCCAGTTTTCACCCACAATACTGTTTTGCAGATGCCAAGCCTAATGATGCGTCAAATTTTACCAATCGCAGCCCATGGCCGTTGCTACATATTTTGCGTGAAGATTCAGTTGCAGCCGGTCTGGACGCCCACCCACAACCAGATCAGATTCCAGAGGATAATATAAGGCGTTGTCGACAGTTGGGTTTAGACTATTTTCAGCAGTGGTTTCGAGAAAACAAATTTAAAGACAACGCTAAAGACAAAGCTGAAGACAAGGCTAATTGATGTGTATTCAATGAGGTTGCTATGCCTAAAACGGCTTTAATGCATAACTTGCTGCTGCGGAGATAGATAATGTTTTTGTTGCCAGCTGTGCTGCTTGCCTTGGTAATTATCCAATAGACAATAACCTTCGTGCAGCGCTAAGGATGCATATTGGTGAACTGCAGTTTTTGAGATGATATGTTGCTGATGTTGGTGAGTATTTAGCAGAACCGCGTAAAAGCCGGTTGCGCTGTGTTTAATTTCAATAGAAATATGCATAATAATCCTTTAACTTTTTGCTTCCGATTATGATTCCCTGCAGTCGGTGCAAACGTTTCTGACCCTTTTTTTCATGATAAATATTAACGTAGTTGAAAAGAGTGTAGCCAAGCTGCTGATATCGGCCATTTGTGAGTAGCTGCATTTTTTGTGAGATTTAACGCTTAAACCTGCAGATATAGAATAATCGGCACGAAAAAAAACCTGCAAGAGCAGGTTTTTTTTATATATAAGTGGCGTTTATCATTAAGCTTAGTGGAAGAAGAGTAACTACAAAAGCTTAAGCGTAGAACAATATGATGTGATATTTATTGGGGCCAGAATAGTGCTTTTATAAGCACTTCAATCAGCGCTGTAAATGTTGCAGCTTATTCTCAACGCCATTCCATTCTTCTGCATCAGGATGGGCATCTTTCATTTCGGTGATATTTGGCCAAACTTCGGCAAGCTCAGCGTTAAGTTCAATAAACACCTCTTGATCGGCTGGCACTTCATCTTCTGAGAAAATCGCATCAACAGGACATTCTGGTTCGCATAGTGCGCAATCGATACATTCGTCAGGATGAATAACCAAGGTGTTAGGGCCTTCATAAAAGCAGTCGACAGGGCAAACTTCTACGCAGTCTGTATGTTTACAATTGATGCAGTTTTCACCAACAATGAATGTCATGAGATGTCCTCAATACTTATTTTAATCAATTAAAAAGCGGCAGTATTCTACTTGGTTTTCTACGCTTTGTTAACTATTTCAGCCTGAATTATTATAATTAAATCAACAAGTATTAGGTCTTAAGTTATTGATGTTTTTGAGAATTATTCTTATTTGCTGGCTGATTGTTGAAGCTCATAAAGCAAGTTGTGAGCTTCTCGGGGTGAGATATTATCAACATCCAACTGACGAAGACGTTGACGTATTGCCGCGGCTGTTGCATCTTCATTCAGTAAGAGCTCATGCTGCTGAGGCTCGACCTGGCTAGGGATGCCACTTCGCGGCGATAGGTCTGCAGAGCTTTGCTCTAAAATGTGTAACTGCTGTTGCGCAACATTGAGTGCGCGTTGCGGAATACCTGCAAGCTTAGCGACTTGAAGACCATAGCTTTTATTTGCAGGGCCTGCAGCTAATTGATGCAAAAATACAATCTCGTCAGCATGCTCTGACGCTGACAAATGCATATTAGCAATATTGGGTAATGTCTGAGGCAACTCAGTAAGTTCAAAATAATGTGTAGCGAATAAGCATAAACAATGAATATTGCTGGCAATATCTTGTGCAATTGCATAGGCGAGGGCGAGGCCATCAAAGGTGCTAGTGCCGCGCCCGATCTCATCTAACAATACCAAGGATTGCTGTGTTGCATTATTTAAAATATTGGCAGCCTCACTCATCTCAACCATAAATGTTGAGCGGCCACCTGCGAGGTCATCAGAGCTGCCAATGCGGGTAAAAATTTGATCAACTAAGCCAACAGTTGCACTGTCTGCAGGCACATATGATCCCATATGCGCCATCAAGGTTATCAATGCCGTTTGACGCATATAGGTAGATTTACCACCCATATTAGGCCCAGTAATCAGCAAGACTTGTTGTGAGTCTGTAATCGAGGTGTCATTTGCAATAAAAACAGAGTCTAATACTTGCTCAACCACAGGATGACGCCCAGCATGGATAGCAATACCCGACGATGCCTGAATAGTGGGTTTGCAATAGCCAAACAGATCGGCGGCTAAGGCTAAACTGCTTAGAACATCCAGTTGGCATATCGCACGGCTCGAGAGCTGCAATGCGGCTAAATCTTGATTTATTGTTTCAAGAATCTGTTGATAAAGAAATTTTTCGCGCTGAAGTGCACGAGACTTGGCGCTGAGGGCCTTATCTTCAAACGTTTTTAAGCTTGGCGTTATAAAGCGCTCAGCATTTTTTAAGGTTTGACGCCTGATATATTCAACCGGCGCAGCAGCTGATTGCGCCTTTGATATTTCGATGTAGTAGCCATGAACTCGGTTATAACCAACTTTCAATGAACTCAGGCCAGTTTTTTCTCGCTGCTCAGCCTCAAGCTGAAGCAAAAAATCTCCCGCGTTTTGGCTAATCGCTCGCAGTTCATCTAGCTCTGGATCGAAGCCTTTCGCGATAACACCGCCTTCACGAATTACCATCGGGGGATTTTCAATAATAGCAGTGGCCAAATACTCAGTCAGAGCAGGAAACTCGCTGATTTCAGCGGCTAAAGCTTTCAGCAATGGGCTATTGCAACGGTTCAAAATGCCTTGCAAGGAAGGCAGTACAGCCAAGGAGCGATGAAGGCGTGCTAAGTCTCGAGGCCTTGCAGAGTGCAGCGCAATGCGCGATAAGATTCGTTCAAGGTCTCCAATTTGTTTGAGTTCGTTGGATAATTCTAGCTGTATAAACAACGTTAATAGTTCTTCGATACAGTCAAGACGGCTCTCAATCTCGCTTTGATTATTTAATGGTTGATGAATCCAGCGCCGTAAGGTTCTTGCACCCATGGCTGTGGCGCAGTGATTGAGTACGGAAAAAAGTGTATTTGATTCATCACCGCTAAGGTTTTGATCAAGTTCTAAATTTTTTCGAGTGGCAGCATCCATATTGACCATATCTGCCTGAGACTCATATTTGAGCTGACGCACATGCGGCAGTGCGCCTCGTTGAGTATCTAATGCATAACGAAGCAAGCAGCCAGCCGCTGTCACCGAAGGATGCAGATGATCCGGGATAAATGCAGTTAAATCATGGACTTCAAATTGCTGACAAAGTAGCTGCAGTGATGAATCATAATCAAAATGCCAATCGGCTTGCTCGATAATGCTGCATGGAAACTGCCTGAATGCATGATGAGAAAAGGACTCCGGAAAAATCAACTCGGCGGGTGATAGACGAAACAGTGCATTGGTCGCATTGGCTTCGCCTTGCGTTTCGAATACGCTAAAACGTCCAGAGGCCATATCTAAAAGTGCATAACCAAAGACGTTACTGCTTTCTACTACGCAAACCAGTAAGTTTTCCTGTCGCTCCTCGAGTAAGGCTTCATCAGAAATAGTACCTGGGGTTATCACTCTAACAACTTTTCGCTCTACCGGCCCTTTACTATTGGCAGGGTCACCAACTTGTTCACAAATGGCAACTGAATGTCCGAGTTTGACAAGTCTAGCGAGGTAGCCATCAGCACTGTGATAGGGGATGCCAGCCATAGGTATGGGATTGCCGCCGGATTTGCCGCGCGCGGTTAAGGTGATATCGAGCAGTTCTGCCGCTAGCTTTGCGTCATCATGAAATAATTCATAAAAGTCACCCATGCGATAAAAAAGCAGTTGATCAGGGTGCTCATGTTTAATGCGCAGATACTGCTGCATCATTGGGGTGTGTTGAGTAGATGCGGCTTCAGCCTTGGTAGATGCGCGACTCATAGGAAACAACTGATAAAGATAAGCAGTAAATTACTATAACAAAGCTCAGTCGCAATCACTACGGTTGTTTTTTGGCGAGTTTTTCCTATCTTGTAAGTAATTACTAAATAGTGACTGTGAACAAAATCACGATTTTAGCAGTGAAACTTTATAGCTGAATGTTAACGAATCTATCGCAGCGTCTACTCGATATACTCATGAAGTTCTTCTTTTTGGGTGGCGCTAATGGTCAATAATATAATGAATAACATTAACGTAGATGCAGTGGTTAGTCAGCTTCAATCAATTGTGCTGTCAAACTTACAGCCGAGTTTAGCTGAGTTTTTTACACAGTTTGAGCAGCAGCTATTGGACATGGCAGATGAAGCCAGCAGTAATGAGCAACAATGGCAATTATTTGCCAAAGCACGGCTGCTAAAAAAACAAGAGCAACAATTATCACGGCGTTTTGAGCAAACCTTAATTGACAGACTAGTGCGTTTTCGAACCGGTAGTTTAGATAAAATTCAACTGAAGATAGATGATTCACCCGATCTGAGTTTATTAGCTGATGAAGCATTGGAAAAAAGCATTGCAATCAGTTCGCTTGCAAGACGCGCTGAAGCGAGGAATGTAGAACAACTTTTTGCTTTAAATCAGCGCCTAGCGATATTACTTGGTGGTGATAAATTGAGCGATGATGGCAATCCCATTGGTCCCTTGCAGTTAGCCGACATCTTTCTCAGTACGCTCAGTAGCCTTGAGCTTTCAATCAAGCTACAAAGCATTGCCTGCCGTATATTCGAGCGCGCGATCTCAGCTGCGCTTAGTTCAAGCTATCAGTCGGCTAATAAGCTATTGATTGAGCAAGATATTCTGCCTAATTTCAAATACTCAGTAACAAAACCTGCTGCTAGCGAAATCGATAATAAGCCAAGGGCCACAGCAAGCCAGCATGCGGCGTCTTCAGAGCCAGTGGCAAAAAGCGCCGATTCAGTAGGCTCATCTCCTGCAGTAAACATGACGCCTGATCAACCTAAGACTCTTGCCGATAATATTGCTGCTTCATCTGCAGCCGCGACTGAATCGTCACATTTACAGCAGATTACACAAGATCAATTTAAGCAACATACTCAGGCATCACTACAAGCGGTGACACAGTCACAATCCGCTCCAGTATCGGCCACAGGTGATGCCTATCAACAACAATTATTGAATAATATTGCGGATATTCAACGACGACAGCTTCAGCCTGCAAATCAGCAAGCTACTGATATTCCAAGCCCAGATGCGACATTTAACGCTTCACAGAATTTACAGCAGGTCATATCAACCGTCGAGAATTTTCAGCAGCAGGCAAATCATATCCAACAGCTATCTGAACAAAAGGTTGAAGCCTTGTCGCTTGATCAAATGCAGTCGGTCAATCAATCGGTATTACAGGCTGCGCAGGAGCATCATGCCAGCATTGATAACCAACAAGCGATTGACTTGGTGGGTCGAATATTTGAATACATGCTGTCGGATAAGCAATTGCCGGATGCAGTAAAGGCCGTTTTAAGCTACTTACATACGCCTTATTTGAAAATTGCGATGGCCGATCCAAGTTTTATCCGCGATACAAAACATTGTGCCAAAGAATTATTGGACGCATTAGCCGATGCGGGCAGGCAGTGGGTGAACGATGATGGTAAATCGCAGCTGCAAGTGTTTCCAAAGATTAAAGAAATCGTCAGGCACCTTTTAATAGAATATCAAGGTGAAACCTCGACTGTGGATGAGTTGTTACAAGATATGTTAGCGTTTAACGCTAAAGTAAGTAAAAAAGCACTTATTCTTGATCAACGTGCTCAATCTAAGGCCGAGGGTGAAGAACACATGCGTTCTATAAAGAAAGCTGCTAAACAAAGTATCGCCAGTGTTGCCAAAGGTTTTAAATTAACCAAGCCTGTTAGAATTCTGATTGCTTTACCGCTGTCTGATCACTTGACCATGTTAGGGCTTCGATATGGCGTTGATTCTGAGCATTGGCAGCAGTCTTTGCAGCTTGTAGCCGATGTTATTGCCTCGGTTGAGGCAAATGCTGTCGATCAAGATCAGGGCTCGCGCGAGCGGTTTAACGACAATGTCATTTATGAAGTTGAGCTTGCCCTCAAATCTATTAGCTTTGATCATGCCAAAGCGAGAAAACTGATACAACTATTAATGCAGGCGCAAACAGATGCCATAGCCGGGCAAGGTTTGACTGCACCAGCTGACGCCGATCAACAAGAGATTGAACTGGATGAAGAATTTCAAGAACAGGCCATCACGGAGCAAGAGGATTGTGCGATAAAAGAGTTGGCTTCCTTAGACTTTGGCACATGGCTAGAATTTAGCGATTTCGAATTCATTGGTATAAAGCGCGCCAAAGTGGCTTGGTACAATGCACAATCTAACCGCTTTATGTTAAGTGATAATACCGGTCAATTTCGCAAAATGCTTTCAGCGATTGATCTTGCAAAAGCAAAACTGGCTGGCAAAGTGCAAATAGAGCAGTGGATTGAAAAACCTTTTTTTGAACGTGCCTTAGAATTTGTATTGTTGAAACTAAAGACAGCGGTCTAATACANAAGTGTTAGAAAAGAAGGAGTGTGCTATGCAAGCACCTAAGTCAAGACGGCAACATGCACGCTATAGTGTTGAATTGCCAATACAGGTTGTTAACAGCAATACAAATAATATAATTGGCACCTTGGTCAATATAAGCCGAGGAGGCTTATTGATTGTTGGTGATCAGGCGCTGACAGAAAATAAACTTTATCAGCTAGAACTGAAACTGACCAAGCCAGTGCTGGATAAGCTATCAATTAAAATAGCGGTCGATTGCCTGTGGCACGAATCGGCGGATCAAAGCGGTCAATTGGTATGGTCGGGGTGTCAAATCATTGATTGTATTGATGAGGAGGTAAACTATCTGGTTGAAGCGATGGCTCAAAGTTCCCAGCTGTCTGTTTAAGTTAACTGTTTAAGCTAGCAGATTAGTTACCTATCTAAGTTGTGCTCATCAACTGATTTTCTTTGTCTCGTTTGAAAATTGTATCATTTGTGGAAGTGTTGCGAAAATAAAGCACTAGCATAAAGCGCTGGTATTTAATTCACACAGTACATCATCTAAAAAATGATTGATCGCCTAAAATTGACTGAGTAAGCTAATTTTCACTATTAAGCGAATAATTCATATCCAAGCATTGAACGCCTGTAATCATTCCCTGTATAAAAATGTCTTCGTCCTGGTTCACCTGATTTAACCAGTTTTCAATCTTCAATACCGCTGATGTCGACAATACGTTGATGCTGAGCTGATTCTCTTGGTCACTTATTAGGGTAATGTCGTCATGATGAATAATACCCTGCAGATCCATCTTCTGTGCATCCTTAAGTGCTAAAGTGTCTAACAGTAAGGCTATAGAAAATTTATCGTGTTGTATCGCCTGATCTAATTGGGCAGCTGCCCGATTGCTATGCGCCAGCAGTATGACACCTTGGCAAAAGTCAATCTCCGGGAAGGCATGGTGACAAGCGACACCCTTGGGAAGGCTGACGTCAATTGCGCGCGCTAGAGATAAGTGATCACTGTATAAACTTGCATGGGAATTAAGCGCGGGTTTTAGCCAAAAACTTAAGTCATTGATTTGTTGAAGTGGTTGTAAGGCAGGTGTGTCAATGGCTAGCAGAGCAGGATCGTAGTAAATATGAATTTCATCATCTAGCTTGATCGGTAGACTGCTTTTTCTAACTCTCATGGGCTCGTCACCACGCTTCAACCAGACGCCACCAGCATTAATGCAGCGTTTTATGCTACTTTTGCTTAAGCTAACTTCGTCGGCTAAGAAATCGGTGATACTGATGCTGGCGCGCTGAGAAATAAAAGCCGCTTCAAAACTTGCGCGATTGTCCATAGCAATAATTTAATTAGACAGCAATCGTATGCAGACCACACTCTCTGTGTTCATGAACTTTGGTAGGGTCAAAATAATGTCTGCAATTAGGGAGCTGATGTTGTTGCATGTATTGCTCAATTTGCGCTTGTGTCCAATAGAAGATAGGAGCAACCTTCAAAATACCACGCTCATCGATAGACAATATATCAAGGCTTTGGCGATGCTCGGTTTCAAATTTTTGAATCCCGCTAATCCAAACTTTTGGCTTTAGCTCATCTAGAGCACGAGCAAAGGGGGCTAATTTAACCTGCCGCGTAAACTCGTCAAAGTGAGCGTCATCAATGGTTGGAATGCCGCCCATAATCGCATTTCTTCGCTCTGCTGAGATATCAGGGTTATAAATATGCATGTTCAATTGTAAGTCATGCATCAGCGTTTCAGCGACGCTATAGGCATCTTTTACATTGTAACCGCTGTCGACCCAAACAATTGGCAGTTGCTTGTCAATTTGACTAATCATATGCAGACTAACGGCTGAATAATAACCAAAGCTAGTGGTTGCAATGGTTTTCTCTTGAAGAGATAAGGCCCATTCAATGATCGCTTGCGGTGACTCATGGCGCAGCGATTGGTTCATGGCATCAAGATCAATGTCTAAAGTTTGCATAAGATAGATGATTGGTAAATTAAAGTTGGGCATTTTAAGGGCTTTACTTATGAACTTCAAATATCAAAACTTTATATGATATGTACTTTTAGTTATAACGCGTATCTAATTTTTGCATGGTGAACAGATGTATTTGCGTTTATAGTCGTGATTAAAACGATAATAAATTGGAGTTATGTTAATGCGATTTGCCTACCATGCCTGTATGTGCCCAGCTGATCAATATATTGAACTTGCCCAAGCTGCCGAGCGACTGGGCTTTGACGGCTTTACTATGCCGGACAGTATTTGCTACCCAGAACATGCCGATACTAAATATCCCTATAATGCTGACGGCAGTCGAAACTTCTTAGAGGGCACGCCGTTTATTGAGCCTTTTATTGCCATTCCAGCGATGGCAGCAGTCACTGAGTCGATTCGTTTTACAACATCGGTGGTCAAGCTGCCTATACGAAACCCTATTATTGTCGCCAAGCAGTTGACCTCCTTACAGGTTATGACGCAAGAGCGATTTGCCTTTGGCGTTGGTTTAAGCCCATGGGTTGAAGACTTTGAGATATGCGGCGAACAATGGCAAGGTCGAGGTAAGCGATTTGATGAAATGATCGAGATTATTCGCGGTCTTCACAGCGGTGAGTACTATCAGTTTAGCGGTGAATATTATCAAATTCCCTCACATAAAATGTGCCCCGTACCTAAAACNGCTACGCCCATTTTGATTGGAGGTCATGCTAAACCTGCTCTAAAACGTGCTGCGCGTATCGGTGATGGCTGGGTTCACGCCGGTGGTGATTATGAGACCTTAAAAGCTTATATTGATGAGATTAATCAATACCGTGCTGAATATGGTAGGCAGAACTTGCCCTTTGAGGTGCATGCTATCACTGCTGATGCTTATTCGGTTGACGGCGTTAAGCGACTTACAGATGCGGGCGTCACAGAGTGTATTATAGGCTTCAGAGATGCCTACGCTGGTGAAGAGGATAAAACTTCGACAGCAGATAAGATAAATATGATGCAGTGGTTTGCTGAGAATATTATTGAAAAACTTTGAGGTCGAGCTGTTCACTCAGAAAATATTAAGTACAAAGGCGTCTATTAATGGCTTCTATAAGGCAGTGGCTATGGAGAAGGGTGTCTAAAGAGCGAAGCGTTAAAAAGTTGTGCGTTATTAAATAGGGCTTTATTAAATAAGGCGTTATTTAAGCAGGGTAAGGAAGGGCACAGAATAAAACAGCCACATGCATGGTATCTTAGGCCTTGCAAATAAACACCTCGACCACTCAGTGCAAAATCCTTGCCGTCGAGGTGTTATATCTTAGATATTACTTATAGAGCTTTAGCTGCTAAGAAATAGCTGTTTATTAAGCAATTCAAACCTGCCGTTAGCTGATATTAAAGATCGTCTAGATACCGTTCTGCATCGAGTGCGGCCATGCAGCCGAACCCGGCAGAGGTCACAGCTTGACGATAGATGTGATCAGCAACGTCGCCGGCAGCAAATACGCCTTCTACAGAGGTTTGCGTCGCATTACCTTCAACACCAGATTGAATGCGCAAATAGCCATCGTGCATATCAAGCTGACCGGTGAAGATGTCGGTATTTGGCTTGTGACCAATTGCAATAAACACACCGGCGACATCAATCTTGGTTTCAGTATCGTCAGTAGTGGATTGCAAGTTTAACCCAGTTACGCCCGAATCATCTCCCGTAACCTCAGCCAGCGTATGGTTCCAAATGATGTCAATATTGCCGTTTTCGGCACGCTCTAGAATTTTATCCTGCAAAATCTTCTCGCTGCGAAGTTTATCGCGTCTATGAATGAGTGTCACTTTGCTGGCAATATTGGACAGGTAAAGTGCCTCTTCAACTGCCGTATTACCGCCGCCAACAACCGCGACCTCCTTACCGCGATAAAAGAAACCGTCACAGGTCGCACAAGCACTGACGCCTTTGCCCATAAATGCTTGTTCCGATTCAAGGCCTAAATATTGTGCTGATGCACCGGTAGCTATGATCAAGGCATCACAGCTGTAATTATTGCTGTTACCAAATAATTTAAATGGTTTTTCACTTAGGTCGGTAGACTCAATATGGTCAAAAATGACGTCGGTATCAAAACGCTCAGCATGTTCTTGCATNCGCATCATCAGCTCTGGGCCTTGGACCCCGTTTTGATCACCGGGCCAGTTATCAACATCAGTAGTCGTAGTAAGCTGACCGCCTTGTTGCATACCCGTGAGGATAACTGGGTTTAAGTTAGCTCTTGCTGCGTATACCGCCGCGGTGTAACCCGCTGGGCCAGAACCTAAAATAATTAACGGATGGTGTACAAAATCACTCATGATGAATCCTTAAAAATACAATAAGCGAGGCCATTTTAAGTCGCGCGTCGCGATAGGCCAGTAAAGAAATGCAATAAGCGCTATAAAAAAGCCTAATCGTTCAAAAACTATGCAATTAATTTCAATGTAATCACAAGCTTACAGCTTTAGCTGATCTGATAAATGAATTATGATGAGTTTTCTTTAGCGCCATAGTTGGATCAGCGTAGTCAATGGATATCTCGCAAAAATCACTTAATCGTTTGCTAGAAGGTTTATTTGTAATTCTGGTAGCGATCGCGCTGTATTTTTCTATCGCATTATTAAGTTACAACCCCGAAGATCCAGCTTGGTCAACCATTGGCGGAAACGATACGGTCAGTAATGCCGCAGGTTACATGGGTGCCTGGCTTTCGGATATTCTCTTCTCATTAATTGGCATTGCTGCATTTTGTCTGCCCTTAAGCTTGATCTACCGCGTGGCATTGCATTTTATGCATCGAAACACCGAGGAAGATAATGATTGGCCATCGTTCATTATTAACGGTATCGGTGTAGTGTTGATTATTCTCTCGATTACGGGCCTTGCTGCCATCAATTCGCCGGTAGAGCAGTCCTTTTATCCATTTGGTGACGGCGGGGTTATTGGAGAAAAGCTAGCCTTAGCTTTTTTGCACAGTTTCGGTTTAGTTGGCGGTCGGCTGGCATTGTTAACGATTTTCTTGGTTGGCTTTACGATTTTTTCCGGTATTTCTTGGTTACAAACTTTTGAAGCGGTTGGGCGATTGGTACTAGAGGTCATGCCTGCGAAATGGCGTTTGCTGAAAAAGCGTTTGGCGCAAAAGCGACAAGATACGCAACAAGAAAAGCTTGAGCAGGAAAAAATGCAGGCAAGGGTTGAGCAACGTCAAAAAGCCTTAGCTGCAGAAAAAAATAAACTTAAAAAACGCATACCGCCGACTATTCAAGAGCCAAAAGTCTCTGCGAAAAGCGAGCCCTCCAAAAAAGCCATCAAGGAACAACAATCTGAGTTATTTGATGATACAGGGGAAGTGTTACCAACCTTAGGTTTGCTGCTGCAGGCCCCTGATCGAGGTGATAAAGGCTTTTCACCTGAAATGCTGGATCATATGTCTAGATTGCTAGAGCATAAGCTGCAGGACTTTAAGATTGTTGCAGAAGTAACCGATGTTTACCCTGGGCCGGTTATAACTCGTTTTGAAATTAAGCCTGCGCCTGGCACAAAAGTCTCGACCATCTCCAATTTGGCAAAAGATATCGCGCGCTCTTTAGCGGTTATCAGCGTTAGGGTTGTAGAGGTGATACAGGGTAAATCAGTGATTGGCATTGAGATTCCAAACGAAGATCGAGAGATNGTATATTTTTCTCAAGTCGTTGGCTCGCGGGCATTTGAGGAATCCAAGTCGCCCTTAACCATGGCTTTAGGACATGACATCGCGGGTAATCCCGTGGTGGCTGATTTAGCAAAAATGCCGCATTTATTAGTTGCTGGAACAACCGGTTCAGGTAAGTCGGTGGGTGTCAATGCGATGCTGCTTAGCTTGCTGTTTAAGGCAACCCCTGATGAAGTCAGGTTGATCTTGGTCGATCCTAAAATGCTTGAGCTGTCAGTCTATGAGGGGATTCCGCATTTATTGACGCCTGTCATCACCGATATGAAAGACGCAGCTGCGGGCTTACGCTGGTGTGTGGCTGAAATGGAAAGACGCTATATGCTGATGGCAAAGCTGGGTGTGAGAAATATCAGCGGCTTTAATAAGAAAGTCAATGATGCAGCCAAAGCCGGTGAACCAATAAAAGACCCTTTATTTGTGCCTGAAGAACATTTTGACCCAATGCAGCAAACAGCAGAGGCGCCGCCGCTAGAAAGCCTGCCTTATATTGTAGTTGTGATCGATGAATTTGCTGACATGATGATGATTGTGGGCAAAAAAGTTGAGGAATTGATTGCGCGGATCGCACAAAAAGCGCGTGCTGCCGGTATTCATTTAATACTTGCGACCCAGCGGCCATCGGTAGACGTGATTACCGGGCTTATCAAAGCGAATGTTCCCACGCGCATTGCGTTTCAGGTGTCTTCAAAAATCGACTCGCGCACTATATTAGACCAAGGTGGTGCAGAACAACTGCTTGGGCATGGCGATATGCTGTATTTGCCGCCTGGCACTTCTATGCTTACCCGAGTCCATGGTGCCTTTGTTGATGATGAGGATGTGCATAAAGTTGTCGCTTCCTGGACGAAGAATACCTCAGCGAATTATATTGAAGGTTTATTAGAAACTGGCAATACAAACGACATACCGGGCATCGCCAGCGAGGGCAGTGGCGAGGACGATGCCGAATCAGATCCGCTCTTTGATGAGGCGGTGGCGTTTGTTACAGAGACGCGCAAAGTCTCAATCTCATCCGTTCAGCGAAAATTGCGAATTGGCTATAACCGTGCCGCTCGTTTAGTTGAAAGCATGGAGGCGGCTGGCGTTGTTACCGCAGCAAATGAGCGCGGCCAGCGAGAAGTGATTGCTGCGCCACCACCCAGTTTGTAAGTCATTTTGAATAGGCAATCTTGAAGATAATTATGTTGCAGTCACTTTTTCGTCTTTATTTTTCAATGCAGGGTTTGCGCCTATGTGTTGCTTGGATTTACTCATCGGCAAGATCGATAACAAATGCATACCCTGGCAAAAGCTTCGGCATGCTAGCATTTATGTTCATTTCCTCCGCTGCGCTGGCAAATACTGCGGAGCAACAAGTAAGTCGCTGGTCTGATCTACTCGAGTCAATAGACTCAATCACTGCCTTGAGTGCTGATTTTAGGCAGCAGACCTTAGATGCTGAGCAGCATGTCATCCAAGCATTTGACGGCTATATTGCATACCGACAGCCCAATAAATTTATTTGGCAAGCTAATGCACCCATAGCACAGCAGCTGCAGAGTGATGGTGAGTTTATTTGGCAATATGATCGTGATTTGGCGCAGGTCATTGTGCAGCCTTATGCCTCCCAAGCCGAAAATGCGATTTTACTTGCAGTTCTTCAGGCGCCCGAGCGACTAAAAGACGATTATCATTTGCTGCCAGTCAGCAAGGATGTAGTCGCTTCAACACATGCATCATCAGGGCGAAATGTCTATCTTTTGCGAGCAAAACATATGGATGTTGACGTTCAAGCGATTGAATTGGTTTTTTTGCATGAACCTACGATCAGGCTTGAAACGTTTAGTTTTACTGATTTACTTGGTCAAACAACCTCGGTGTCGCTAACGACATCAACGCTTGCGATTGATGATGTGCAGTTTGTGTTTCAAGTGCCTGCCGATGTTGATGTGATTTATGAGTGATTTGTTTCAGTCGTCGCCTGAACCAAACCAGCATGGTTTTTTGCCGCTCGCTGCTAGGCTGCGGCCACAACGTCTAGAAGACTATATTGGTCAATCTCATATTCTCGGTGATAAACAATCGCTATCGTTAGCTATTGCTCAATCGCAGCTGCATTCGCTGATATTTTGGGGGCCGCCAGGCAGTGGTAAGACCAGCTTAGCCAAATTGATCGCGGCGCAATCAGATGCTTTTTTTTATGAACTATCAGCCGTATTAGCGGGTGTAAAAGAGATTCGTGCGGCAATTGATGAAGCCATCATACGTCGGCAGCAATACCAGCAAAAAACCGTGCTGTTTGTTGACGAGGTGCATCGATTTAATAAAGCCCAGCAAGATGCCTTCTTACCGCATATAGAAAACGGCAATATTATTTTTTTCGGCGCAACCACTGAAAACCCATCTTTTGAACTTAATGCGGCGTTATTGTCGCGCGCTAAAGTGTATGTGCTTCAGCCTTTAAATGAGAGCGAGCTTGCACAAATTCTTGATCGCGCGTTACGTGATGACGAGAGCTTACAGCATCAAGGCGTAAAAATAGCCGACGACGCTAAGCGCATGATGCTAATGGCATCAGATGGCGATGCGCGAAAATTATTAAATACGCTAGAGCAGGCCGCCGATTATGCACTGCATTATTCTGACGGTATGATTGACCAAGCGGCGGTAAAACATGTTGTGCTGCAATCGCAACGTCGTTTTGATAAGCAGGGTGAGGCGTTTTATGATCAAATTTCTGCTATGCATAAATCGATTCGGGGCTCGGATCCCGATGCTGCCGTGTATTGGCTCTGCCGGATGTTAGATGGGGGTTGTGATCCACTGTATTTAGCAAGGCGAATTGTACGCACGGCTAGTGAAGATATCGGTAATGCCGACCCAAGAGCACTTGAGGTTGCCTTAAATGCTTGGCAAGCGCAGGAGCGATTAGGCAGTCCAGAAGGACATTTGGCGCTTGCTCAAGCTGTTACCTATCTTGCCAGTGCAGCAAAAAGCAACGCGGTTTATCTGGCTGTTAAACAGGCAATGTCTGTTATTGAAGAAAGCGGCTCTTTAGCGGTGCCGCTGAAGCTTAGAAATGCCCCCACGAGCCTGATGCAAGCCTTAGATTATGGTGCAGATTACCGCTACCCGCATGATGAGAAGGATGGCTTTGCTGCTGGTGAAAGCTATTTGCCCGAGCAAATTAGCGATCAAAAGTTCTATCATCCAGTGAATCGCGGGTTGGAAATCAAAATTAAACAAAAACTCGAGCACTTAGCAGCATTAAACCATGCTGCTCAGCATCAAGATAATGAGCATGATTAGCCTCTACGTATCGATTGCATTAGGCGGTGCTATAGGCGCTTGTTTGCGCTATTTTCTGAATTTTCAGATTCATAGCCTATGGCAGGGGCATCTTGCCTTGGGTACTTTGNTTGTGAATATCCTAGGGTCTCTGTGTATCGGTTTTTGTTATGTCTATTTTGATGAAAAAGCTGTGCTGCCAATTGCGCTAAAACCTTTTATAATGACGGGTTTATTGGGTGCTTTTACAACGTTTTCGACGTTTTCACTTGATACCATTATGCATATTCATCAGGGGCAATGGCTGCATGCTTTGGCTTATACACTGCTGAGTATTTCTGGTTGTTTCATTGCGACTTATTTAGCGATTGAGCTGGCCAGGCATTTTTAACGATTTTTTTAACTTCTTTTTCCAGTAATAGGACCCGCATGTTAGACGTAAAACTGCTCCGTCAAGATATTCAATTAGTGGCAGAACGGCTTAAAATTAAAGGCTTTTCACTAGATATTGAGCAATTTCAGGCTTTAGAGCAACAGCGCAAACAAACCGACATACAAACCCAGCAGCTGCAGGCTGAAAAAAAATCTACCTCTAAACAAGTGGGCCAGCTTATTCAGTCAGGCCTGTCGGTTGACGACGCTAAGGCAAAAGTTGCCGATAGTTTAAAGGTCATCGATCAAAATCTAGCTGACGTGATTGAGCAAAACAAAACAGTTAATGCAGCATTAACAGATCTGCTATTGAGTCTGCCGAATTTACCTGATGCAACTGTGCCTGCGGGGCAGTCAGAAGACGAGAATGTTGAAATAGCCTGTTGGGGAGAGCCACGATCTTATGATTTTCCTGTGCAAGACCATGTTGATCTTGGCCAAGCACTGCAGGGCTTGGATTTCAACTTAGGTGGCAAGATTACCGGATCTCGCTTTGCTGTGATGCGAAAGGGCATTGCTCGCCTGCATCGCGCATTAGCCCAGTATATGTTGGATACTCACTGTGACCAACACGGTTATGAAGAATTAAATGTGCCCTATATTGTTAACCAGGCATCGCTAACCGGAACGGGCCAGCTACCCAAGTTTGAGCAAGATTTATTTAAACTTGATACTGATCAAAACAATGCTTATTACTTAATTCCAACCGCTGAAGTACCGGTCACTAATCTGCTGCGTGATGTGATTGTCGAGTCAAAGAATACACAAGGCTTTACTGCACTGCCGTTAAAGTTTGCCGCGCATACTGCCTGCTTTCGCTCAGAAGCTGGTAGCTCGGGTCGTGATGTGCGCGGCATGATTCGCCAGCATCAATTTGAGAAAATTGAATTAGTGCAGGCGGTGTATCCTGAAGATTCAGATGCTGCTTTGGAGGCATTGACCGCGGACGCCGAAGCTATCTTGCAGGCGCTGGAATTACCGTATCGAAAAGTACTGTTATGCGGCGGTGACCTCGGTTTTTCTGCCCAAAAAACCTATGATTTAGAGGTTTGGTTGCCGTCTCAGCAGTGTTACCGAGAAATTTCATCTTGCTCGAACTTTGGCGATTTTCAAGCACGTCGCATGCAGGCGCGTTATCGTTTAGCTGACGGCAAGCCGCAGTTGCTGCACACATTAAACGGATCAGGCTTAGCAGTTGGTAGAACGCTGTTGGCAGTGATGGAAAATCATCAGTGTGCGGATGGTCGTATTGCCGTACCGAAAGTCTTACAAGCTTATATGCAAGGCATCAGCCATATTGGCTAAACTATCGATTTAGACAGCGTCGTATTGCGGCCATAGGCTCATGAAACATTTTCCAATATTTTTAGATTTACAGCAAAAGCACTGTTTGATTTTTGGCGATGGTGCTGTTGCATTACGAAAGGCTAATCTGCTGCATAAGGCCGGTGCAATCATATCGGTAGTGTCAAGCAGCTGTATGGACGATATGCAGTTTATCGTGCAGCAGACTGGCGGTGAGTGGATTGCCGATGATGCAGCAATTCACAGCTTAGATTGGCAAGCCTATTATTTAATAATCGCGGCTTCGTCAGACCCAGCTTTTAATCTTCGCATTGCATCACAAGCCAATGCAGCCAATAAATTAGTCAATGTGGTAGAGCACCCTGAACTGAGTAATTTTATTTTACCCAGCATCATCGATCGTTCGCCGATCACTATTGCGGTTTCTTCTGGTGGTGCCGCACCTGTGTTGGTGAGATTGCTGAAATCTCGAATTGAATCGATGGTGCCTGCTGCGTATGGTACTTTAGCATCATTTACTGCGTCATGGCGCGACAGAGTGAAGCAGTCGATACCTAGCCAGTCGCTTCGTCGCCGTTTCTGGCAAACCATATTAGAAGGCATAGTCGCTGAAAAAGTCATGCTGGGTAAGCAGGCGGAGGCTGAAGACTTATTGCAAAACGCATTGCTTGAACGTCAGACCAAGCAAACTGGGGAGGTTGCATTAGTTGGTGCAGGGCCTGGAGACCCTGATTTATTGACCTTTAAAGCTCTGCGTCTTTTGCAACAGGCTGAGGTTGTGCTTTACGATAGGTTAGTGGCGCCTGCTATTATGGATATGGTGAACGTTGAGGCCAGCTTAGTTTACGTTGGCAAGGCTCGATCGAACCATGCTGTTGCACAAGAGCAAATTAATCAGTTATTAATTAATTATGCCTCCGCAGGTCATCGTGTCGTTCGTTTGAAAGGTGGTGACCCCTTTATATTCGGGCGCGGCGGTGAAGAAATTGAAGGTCTGGCAGAGCATAATATAGCTTTTCAAGTTGTTCCAGGCGTGACTGCGGCTGCTGGGTGCGCATCTTATGCGGGTATTCCGTTGACCCATCGTGATTATGCGCAGTCAGTCAGATTTGTTACTGGGCACCTCAAGGATAATAGCTGCAACCTGCCTTGGCAGGAGCTTGTCAGCCCTGCCCAGACCGTCGTTTTTTATATGGGTCTGATGGGCTTGGCACAGATTTGTGCACAACTGATCGCACATGGACGTGAGCCAGACACCCCGATAGCCCTGATTCAGAAAGGCACAACTGCTGATCAAAAGACTCTTATCGCGACGTTGGCGTCGATGCCTGCGCTTGCTAATAGCCACCAGTTACAAGCACCAACTTTGATTATTGTTGGAGAAGTGGTTAATTTACACCATCAATTAAATTGGTTTAGTACTCAGACTGAGAGCAACCCAGATGTATGATTTTGATTTAATCGTCATTGGCGCCGGTTCCGGCGGTGTCAGAGCTGCACGTATGGCAGCCAGCCAAGGCAAGCTAGCTAATGGTGAGCGTCCTAAGGTTGCGATCATTGAGCGCGGTGCGCTGGGTGGTACCTGTGTAAACGTTGGCTGTGTACCCAAAAAGCTGATGGTGTATGCAGCACACGTTGATGAGGAAATGAAAGATGCACGGGACTATGGCTGGCAAATTGAACACCAAGATTTTGATTGGCCTAGTTTTATCGCTAAAAAGAATCACGAAATTGCTCGCTTAAATAGCATTTATGGCAATTTATTAGCCAATGCTGGGGTCAGCATTATCCATGGAGAAGCCAGTCTGATTGATGCACATACGGTTAGCGTAGCAGGTGAGCAATACAGTGCAGATAAGATCTTGCTCGCTGTCGGTGGTACGCCAGTAAAGCCAAATATTCCAGGTATCGAGCATGCAATAGTGTCGGATGATGCTTTTTATTTACCCAGCTTGCCAAAGCATATGGTTATTGTTGGCGGGGGATATATAGCCTTAGAGTTTGCCTGTATATTCAATGCTTTAGGCTCTGAAGTTCACGTTATTTATAGAGGCTCGCAATTGCTGCGAGCATTTGATCATGATCTTGGCAAGGGTTTACTGCATCAAGCACAGCAGCAGGGTATTGTTTTTCACCTAACTGAGCAGGTAAATCATATCGACAAACTTGACGACAGCTTGTCCGTTCAGCTTGAAAGCGGTGATTGCTTGCAGACTGAACAGGTTTTTTATGCTACCGGCCGTGCGGCTCTAGCTCAGCAGCTTGGCCTTGATAAGCTTGGCGTTGAGCTCAGTGAGCAAGGTGATATTGTTGTTGATGATCAGTTTAATACTGCCGTTGAGTCAATTTATGCGCTGGGTGATGCGATAGGAACACCCGCTTTAACGCCGGTTGCTTTAGCGCAAGCAATGGTATTTGTGGATCAGCAGTATGGCGCCGGACGCAAAACGATGGACTATCACGCGATACCTACGGCTATTTTTACTGCGCCGAATATCGCTACTGTGGGTTTATCAGAGCAACAAGCTTTAGCGCAGGGTTATACTATTGACCTTTACACCAGTGATTTTAAGCATTTGAAGCACACGCTGACCGAATCAAGCTTTAGAGTGTATATGAAACTGGTTGTCGATCAGCAAACCGGCATTGTGTTGGGTGTCCACATGATTGGTCCTGATGCTGGTGAAATCATTCAAGGCTTAGCTTTGGCCGTAAAGTGTCAAATGCAAAAGTCTGAGCTAGACAGCGTGATTGGTATTCATCCGACCGCGGCAGAAGAGTTTGTGACCATGCGGCAGGTGGCATATTCAAAACCGTAATGCTTTAAGCATGGATTTTTATCTCAAATTCACGCAAAGTACGTATTGTTTAATATAATAATTACTTATTTCTATAGCGCTTTATGAACGACGTTGTGTCTGCTGTTACAGTTAAACCGGTCAGTATTTCAAATCGATTATTGCTGTCTTTATACGCAATAATGCCACTGTGCTTGTGCTTTGTGGTGCTTGACGCGCTAGCGTTTAACTATCAGTTTCGTGATATTTGGTTGCCCGATAATCCAGGCGCATTAATCTGGTGGGCTATTATTTTTAATTTCCCGCATATTGTTTCAAGCATGGTCACCTTACTCGATGACGAATATCTGCCACATTATCGTCAGCGATTTACCAAGGCTTTAGTGATCATCACCGTGGCAGTATTGAGTGTTAACTATCTATTACCGCAAGTGTTAAGCCCAGGCCTTTATGGCATTGTGTTTATTTTATTTTTTATATTCTTTGCAGCCTATACCATGTATCACGTGCTTTCTCAGCAGTTTGGGCTGGGTATGATGATGATGGGTTTACGGCCAGATCGCGGCTTTGAGTTCTGGCGTTACAGTTCGACATTTGCAGCTACATTGCTTTATTTGATGGCGTTTACTAAGCATAATTTACAGGCCGTTATATTTGATTCTGGTCTTAGCCTATATGATTTCACACAGTGGTTAGCTTTGGCTGCCGTGGTCTGCGCGGCCTTGTTTGGCACCAATTTAATGCGGCGCGGACAACAGCGACTAGGCATTGTTTATGTTGCCGCTAATATTCTAATGCTCTTCATTGTTTGGTGTATGGCTGCACTAGAATATAGTTTTCTGGTTATTTTGATTCCACGTTTTATTCACGATATCACCGCCTTTATTATCTATTCTGTCCATGACCACAATCGGAATGCGACGCAAACGCACAACTACATCTACCGTGCCTTATCGTTTATTCCGCTAACACCATTACTTTTATGTCCAATATTAGCGATCGTTTTAGCGAACTCTATTGAGTGTGGTGCCTACTTTTTAGATTTTGGTTTAGGTTTTAATCCCGCCAATAATACTGATTGTTTTGCCAGTCATTTTTATCGCCCTGAAGTTGAGCAGCCACTGCCTGATCAAATGCGCGTAGGACTGCAAATTTTATTTATCAGTGGTCTTTTTCACTATTACATTGAAGGCTTTGTCTGGAAGCGTGAGTCGCTGCATCGTCATAGCGTTAGCTTTTCCTAAGCATCCCGATTAAGTTAAGATTTATTTCGCTGTCATCTTATGGCATGCTTGCGCCCACTTTGCTAGTTAGTTCTATCCATGAATATTAATATCCCATTACTGCAACAAGGCAATCGACGCGCCCTTGCGAAAGCAATTACCTTGATTGAGTCCAAGCGTGAGCAGGATCGAGAGTCAAGCCAAGCTCTGTTGGAACAAATATTACCTTCAACCGGCAACAGTCTTCGCATAGGTATCACTGGTATTCCTGGCGTCGGCAAATCTACCTTTATTGAAAGTTTTGGTATGTTCCTGATTAGTCAGGGTAAGAAAGTTGCTGTATTAGCCGTGGACCCGAGTTCGCCGATCGCTGGTGGCTCGATTTTGGGTGATAAAACCCGTATGGAGTTATTGTCACGCGAAAGTGACGCTTTTATTCGGCCCAGCCCATCCGAAGGTGCACTGGGCGGTGTGGCGCAAAAAACTCGAGAAACCATGTTGCTGTGTGAGGCAGCTGGTTACGATGTAATTATCGTTGAAACAGTCGGTGTTGGGCAAAGTGAATTTGAAGTTGCTAGCATGGTCGATTTTTTCTTGGTGTTAATGATGCCTAACGCTGGTGATGAGTTGCAAGGCATTAAGAAAGGCATTATGGAGCTTGCCGATGCACTGATTATTAACAAGTGCGATGGCGAAAGCGTTAACCTAGCGAACAAAACCAAAAGTCAGTATCAGTCTGCGGTAAACTTACTGCATTATACAAGCTTTTGGACACCGAAAGTGATGACATGCTCTTCTGTTCAGCAACAAGGCATGGATACCATTTGGGGTATGATGATTGACTATTATTTCATGGCTCAAGAGAATAACGCCTTTGCAAACAAGCGATCTCGCCAGAACATTGAATGGATGCGGCGTTTAATGCATGAATTAGTGGATCTTCGCATTCACAGCCATCCTGAAATAAAACAATTGCTGCCCAAGCTGCAGCAACAGGTTACTCAGGGCGTTACTACGCCTTATGTTGCGGCCAAGACAATTATTGCCAAAATATAACGATAAACAGTGGGCAATAAATACAGCGCGCACAAAATTCTCGCAGATTCAGTTCTAAAACTGTATAAGCCACTATACTTTCATTCATTGCGCATGCCTGCCATTTAACCTCACTGTCATTGTGCATCTCAGCACGCGCTAATCTAAAATTCTGCGGCTAAAAAACTACAATTTTTAGGATAAAATCTTATTGCGGTAAGATGGTCCGAACAAACGCTAAAGGTTCAGGATTGAAAGAGGGTTTGGTACAAAGCTGAAAGAATGTCACAGAGTTTTATAGCAAGTAACAATAGAAAGTAATAATAGAAAGTATCAATAGAGATTAAGAAAGATAGAGAAAATTAGCTGTCTAAAGTAGCTATCTAAAGTAGCTGTCTAAGGTTCTGTTTTCTGGAATTATGCAGCCATTGCAGCTGCATAGCATGTAAATCAAAGCTTAGCGTTATGCATAAAGCATCACGCATCAAGCATTAGCGAGCACGATAAGTAATGCGACCCTTGCTTAAGTCATAAGGTGTCAATTCAACTCTGACTTTATCGCCGGTCAAAATGCGAATGTAGTTTTTACGCATTTTGCCAGAAATATGCGCTGTCACAATATGACCATTCTCCAATTTAACGCGAAATGTCGTATTTGGAAGTGTATCAACCACTTCACCTTCCATTTCAAATTGATCTTCTTTTGCCATTCAGGCTATACCTCAGCAGTACTAGATGAAAATTAAGCGCGCATTCTGCCTGAAAAATACGGGAATATCAAACCTATAAACTTCAGTGATTAGATGATGGTGATAACAACAATGACGAGAATGGCGTCAGCTTGCGTTAAGTTGAACCCAGCGTTGATTTAAAAATATTTCTGCTGGCCTGTAGCGAGATTTATAAGCCATTTTCTGCGAGTGCTTTACCCAATAACCAAGATATAGATAAGGCAGTTCGAATCGAGCGGCAAGCTGCAGCTGCTGCAAAATCATAAATTGACCAAGACTGCGTTGTTGTTCTGCCGTATCAAAAAAAGTATATACCGCGGACA
>JABSRR010000055.1 GCA_013215025.1 Pseudomonadales bacterium | reverse complement strand
CTGCTCTGCTTAGTGATTGGGCTTAGCGCGCTGTATCGCCAAACCCTTGCGGAAGAAGCGCATTTAGCGCAAACCTTTCCCGATAACTTTGCCGAGTACTGCAGCCAGGTAAGGCGCTGGCTGTAAGAAACTTCAATCGCTTTTGGTGAACCTCCGGTTCAAGTCTTACAAACAGCAGTATGCCCTGATAGCTCAGTGACTTAATGTAAAATGGGAGGTTTAAATGGTGCCCGAGGCCGGACTTGAACCGGCACGACCGTGAAGTCGGGAGATTTTAAGTCTCCTGTGTCTACCAATTCCACCACCCGGGCATACGAGTCAGTTTTTTATCCTAGGGATTGGTGCCCTAGTTTACCGTTTACTATGCAATGAGCGTTCTCATTAGCATCATAGTAAGAGTAAGTGGAGGCGCGGGTCGGAATCGAACCGGCGTACACGGAGTTGCAGTCCGCTGCATAACCACTCTGCCACCGCGCCTTAAAGCTTGCTCACCGCCGGTTAAGAAGTAAAAACCAGGCCGTGAGACAGAAATTTGGAGCGGATAACGAGGTTCGAACTCGTGACCTCGACCTTGGCAAGGTCGCGCTCTACCAGCTGAGCTATATCCGCCAAATGTCTCAAAAGCGCTTCGCTTATGAGGCGTGCTATTCTATGCAAATCACCTCTTGAGTCAAGCAAAGTGCTTGCTTTTTTTAGCTTTTTTTGGCGATTGCCTAATCTTTCGCCATCAGCTTTGGCCATGCGGCTTTTAGGTAATTTATCATCGACCAGAGGGTTAAAGCCGCGGCGATATAGAAGATGATATAGGCGATCAGCATCAACCAGCTAGGCAGTCCTGGCAGCATAATAAACAGCCAAATCGCAAACATTTGCAGCATGGTTTTAGCCTTGCCTACATTTGACACCGCCACAGTATCGCGGGCGCCAAGCTCGGCCATCCACTCGCGCAATGCCGAGATAATGATTTCACGCCCGATAATCACAATTGCCGGTATGGTGAACAGCAAACTGGCCATTTGCTCGATCAATAGGCTTAAAGAAATCACCACCATCAATTTATCGGCAACCGGGTCAAGAAATGCGCCAAAGGGGGTTGTTTGGTTAAGCTTGCGAGCAAAATAGCCGTCTAGCATATCGGTAAAGCCTGCTAACCAAAATACCAGTGCAGCAGCCCAATGGCTCCAACTCAGTGGCAGATAGAAAAACAACACAAACACCGGAATTAAAACAATACGGATTAAAGTGAGGGCGTTAGGGATATTCATTACAGCTCTTATTGTTTATGGCTTTTAGCGGCTATCGTGATGCTGGCTAGTCGTGTTGATGGAAGCTAGCATATATGTCTTCGGCCACTTTTGCACTAATCCCCTGCACTTTTATCAACTCTCGAATCGGTGCTGCCTTAATAGCCTGTACGCTGCCAAAATACTGCAGTAGATCTTTACGCCGTTTGGGGCCAACGCCTGGGATATCATCCAGCTGTGAGCGAGAGCGTTTTTTGTCGCGACGCTGGGTATGCCCCTTAATCGCAAAGCGGTGCGATTCGTCTCGCACATGCTGAATTAAATGCAGCGCCTTCGCATCGTCGGCTAGCTGAATCACGCGATTTTCATTGGCTAAAATCAGCTGCTCTAGGCCAGCTTTTCGCGTTGGCCCCTTAGCCACGCCAATCACTAAAATATCCTGCAGTTGAAATTCGGCTAATACCTCGCGTGCCTGCGTTACTTGGCCCTTACCGCCGTCAATCAGCAAAATATCGGGTCGCTTACCCTCACCACTGGCGAGCCGCTTAAAACGCCGCGTTAGGGCTTGCTGCATGGCGGCATAGTCATCGCCACCGGTGATGCCGTCGATATTAAATTTGCGGTAATCACTTTTCAACGGCCCGCTGGGATCAAACACTACACAGGATGCTACCGTGTCTTCACCTGAGCTGTGACTAATATCAAAACACTCAATCCGATTGGGCATTTCATCCAGTTCAAATTGCTGCTGCAGGTCTTCGAAACGCTGCAGCATACTGGCCTTATCGGCCAGCCGCGCTTTTAAATTTTCTAATGCCGTGGTGGTGGCCAGCGCCAACCATTTTACTGCCGGCCCTTGGCGCGGGCAGACAAACTGCAGCTTTTTCTGCATTTGCTGCTGCAGCGCTTCACTCAGCAGCGCGGTACCCTCGCCAGCGGCGGGCAAATACACTCTGGCAGGCACCTGCTCTAGCGCCTGCCCCGATTGCGACAGATAGTAATGACTGAGAAAGGCTTCTAACAACTCTTGCTCAGTTTGATCAAGCGTGGGCTTAGGGTAGTAACTTTTAGACCCTAATATGCGCCCTGCCCGGATAAATAGCATATGAATGCAGGCACGCCCTGCTTGACTGGCAACGCTGACCACATCGGCGTTGGCCTCACTATCGGCCTCGATAAACTGACTTTCGGTGACTTTTTGTAGGTATTGAATTTGATCGCGATACTCGGCCGCCGCTTCAAAATCGAGCGCAGTCGAGGCCTGCTGCATTTTCTCAACCAAACTTTGCAATAGCTGCTGGCTTTTGCCCTGTAAAAAAAGGCGCGTATTCTCAACCTGCTCTTGGTACTCGGCCTCGCTAACCAGGCCAACGCAGGGCGCGGTACAGCGCTTGATTTGGTATTGCAGACAGGGGCGCGAGCGATTGCGATAGTAACTATCTTCGCACTGGCGCACCTGGAACACTCGCTGCAATAAATTTAAACTCTCGCGCACCGCACCGGCGCTTGGGTATGGGCCAAAATACTGGCCTTTCGCGCGCTTCGCACCACGATGATAGGCCAAACGTGGAAACTCACCNGCCGATAAAAANACATAGGGGTAGGATTTATCGTCGCGCATTAAAATATTGAACGGTGGGCGCTGCGCCTTGATCAGGTTTTGCTCAAGAATCAGCGCTTCTGCTTCNGTTTCGGTGACCGTGACATCAATCTTAGCAATGCGCGCTACCAGCGCTACCGTTTTACTGTTAAGCCCACGCGCGTTGAAGTAGCTGGCAACCCGATTTTTTAGATTTTTAGCCTTACCAACGTATAAGATGTCGCCCTGCTGGTCGTACATTTGGTAGACGCCCGGGCGGCTGGTCAGCCCCTTCAGAAAGGTTTTGGCATCAAAGGATTGTTGCGCCGTGTCGGATAAGGTTTTAGCCTTATCGCGCACGTTTAATGGCGGGGTTTGCTCACTCATGGTGAGCGATTATACGAGCTATACGTCTTCAGGTTCAATCAATCCATGACGAATCGCTAAACGCGTTAACTCAACGTCACCGGTGATATCAAGCTTCTCAAAAATTCGATAGCGGTAGCTATTAACCGTTTTAGAACTGAGGCAGAGTTTATCGGAAATATCCTGCACTTTTTCGCAGTTGATGACCATCATGCAGATTTGCAGCTCTCGCTCAGACAGCTGGTCAAAAGGGTTGTCATGATCGGGGTTTACTGAACTAAGCGCCATTTGCTGCGCTATTTGCGGCGATAAGTATTGCTTACCGCAAACCGCATGCTTAATCGCGGCAACCATTTCGTTAATTTCGGCGCCCTTGGTTAAATAGGCCATCGCACCGGCTTTTAACAAACGCTGCGGAAATGGCGCATCATCTAAGGCACTGACGGCAACAATTTTCGTATTTGGGTATTGCGCGGTGATTTTGCGGGTTGCTTCAATGCCACCTATGCCGGGCATTTTAACATCCATGACGATGACATCGGGTTCAAGATTGCGAGCGTGCTGCACCGCTTCTTCGCCGGAAGCGGCTTCGCCAATAACATCGATATCATTGATATCTTCTAGCATCCTAACTAAGCCTACACGAACAAGATCGTGATCGTCAGCTACAACAACACGTGTGGTCACTGTTTATTCCTTTTTATTATCTGACTAGGCTAGATGATTGCAGTGAGTTTAGCGACATGGCTATGTATGGCTACATTCAATAGCATACAAGCGCTAAAGCTGTGCAATTCACCAAGCTTTTTTATAGCCTAGCAGATCTGCGGCCCGCTTAGGGAAAATATTTATCTGCAATATAAAAGAATTTAGCCTCACTGCCAATCACTAAGCCGTTTTAGCCTTATGGCTTGTTATGCGAGAGGAGTGCGTAAGAGGCATACAAGGCTGCATAAGGCACATAAAAGCGCATAAACGGCGCATGAGCGACTGATCAGAGACATATCAGAAATAGATAACAGGGAGTTAAAAGAGTTAAACTAGCTAAAACTGCAGGCAAAAAGATTATGGCACTAACACCGGCTCTTGCTCTAGCGCTACACCAAATCGGCGCTGCACNGCGTGCTGTACAAACTTAGCCCAGTCTTGCACATCGCGCGCGCTAGCACCACCATGATTCACTAACACCAAGGCTTGTTTGGCGTACATGCCGACGGTGGCATTATCAGACACCGCACCTTTGAGACCCGCTTTTTCAATGAGAAAACCGGCCGACACCTTGGTGAGCCCGCTGGCCTGTGGGTAGGCAGGCACATCGCCTAACTGCTGCTGCAGCCGGGCAAAATCATCGGCACTCAACACCGGGTTTTTAAAAAAGCTGCCGGCATTCGCCAGTCGCTTCGGGTTCGGCAATTTACTTTGCCGGATACTAATCACCGCTTCTCTTACGGCATGCGCACTTGGCTGCTGCTGAGCAAAGCGCGTCGCTAAAGGTGCATAATCTAAGATAGGCTGATACTGCTTGGCCAATTTAAAGGTCACCGATGTGATAATCCAGGCAGGGTCTTGCCGCCGCTTAAAAATACTGTCGCGGTAAGCAAACTCACATTCGGCGTGCTGCAGCTCACGCTGCTCGCCGGTTAATACATGAAAACTTTGCAAACTGGCAAAGCAGTTGGCTAATTCTTGCCCGTAGGCGCCTATATTTTGGATCGGTGCAGCACCAACAGTGCCGGGAATTAGACTCAAATTCTCAAGTCCAAAATAACCTTGCTGCAAGGTATATGCGACGACATCATCCCAGCTTTCACCCGCCTGCACGTTTAGCCAAACATGGCTATCATCTTCGCGCTCTATTGCTACACCGCGGTTAGCCATGTGAATCACCATGCCGCGACGATCGCCCTGAAACACAATATTACTGCCGCCACCTAAAATGAATAAGGGCTTGTCTGGCTGGCGCTGCAGATTTTTGTGCAGCTGTTTTAGATCATCCAGCTGCTGAACCGCGACAAACTCATCGGCCATGACCGGCAGCGCCAGGCTATTGTAAGGCTCGAGGTTTTTTTCCAGTTCGATATGAAGCATTAGGCAGGACTATCTATGCTGCTGTTTAGTTGATACTGACTGATAAAGCCGTCGCAGGCTGCTTCGATGAGCTGAATCACCCGCAAAAAACCTGATTCACCACCAAAATAAGGGTCGGGCACTTCTAGCTCATCACCGGGTGCGAAATCAAGCAGCAGCTTTATCTCACCTTGAAAATCAGCCGGTGCAGTTTTAATCACATCGGCCAGATTACGAGTATCCATGGCTAAAATATAATCAAAGCGTAAATAGTCGTTGGCTGATAGCTTGCGCGCGCGCAGCTCGCTGAGGTCATAGCCATACTGCTCTGCCATGCTGATGGTGCGCTCATCTGGCGAGCTGCCCACATGCCAGGAACCGGTGCCGCAAGAATCAACCTTGATGGTATCGGACAGGCCTGCCTGTTGTAATTTTTTGCGCATCACCCCTTCGGCCGTGGGTGAGCGACAGATATTGCCTAAGCAGACAAATAAAACGTTCGTCATGCTAATTCCTTAAGCTGTTTAAGTTAACGCGATACATTCGGCTGCGGCTGGCTTTTCATAAACCCTGCAGCAGCTCACACGAAGATTAATGCAGCAAACCGTCCTAGTTGGCTAGAAACCCTGTCTTTACGCAGGTTTGGCAAATAAAGCTCTTACTTTATCTAAATCTGCCTGCGTGTCTACACCCGGCGGCAGACTTTCGCAGGCTAAGGCGATATTTATAGCCTCGCCATTGGCTAAAACGCGTAGCTGTTCAAGTTTTTCTACCTGTTCTAAGGCAGCAACTGGCCAGCTGACAAAGCGATGCAATAAACCGACGCGATAGGCATAAATGCCCAAATGGCGTTTATAGCGGATGTCGCTAGGCAAGCTTGCCGCCAGCGTTGCCGGTTCGAAGCTGTCTCGATGCCATGGCATCGGCGCGCGCGAAAAATACAGCGCCTGCGACAGAGTCATATCATCGCTCAGCTTAGGCTCAGTGGTCACCACCTTGACTACGTTAGGGTCAAACACCTGCTCTGAGCTCTCACAGAATTCAAACAAGGTAGCCATCGACTGGCTGGATGCATCAGTCTGCGTCAATAGTGCCGCAGTTTGATTGATGACCGACGGCGGCACCAGTGGTTCGTCGCCCTGCACATTCACTACCACTGCATCATCAGCAAGCTGCAGCGTGGCAACGACCTCTTGCAGGCGATCGGTACCCGACTCATGCGACTCTGAGGTCATCACTACCTTGGCACCAAAGTCTTCGGCCGCCTGAAAAATTGCTGCATGGTCAGTTGCAATAATCACTTCGGTGGCAGCGGATAAGCAGGCCTGCTGATAGACATGCTGAATCATCGGTTTACCGGCAATATCAAGCAAGGGCTTGCCCGGCAAGCGTGATGAAGCGAAGCGCGCAGGAATAATAACGGTAAAGGGCGCGTGGTTCATGGCTCTCTCTTTTATTGGGTATGACGACTTAAGACAGGCTTTGTAAACGCTGGGTTAAAGCGCTCAAAAAATCACTGTCGTGAAAACGTGCATTCACCGGCTGATAATACAGCTGATGGTTTGATAAATGGCGGCATTTTACCGCATCTTTTTCGGTCATGATAATCGGAAAATCATCGTCAAAAGCAAGATCGGATGACTGATACTGATGATGGTCGGCAAAGGGATGTGCGATCACAGCGAAGCCCTGAGCAATGAGGCTATTGAAAAACCGCCATGGGTTACCTATGCCGGCAACGGCATGCACTGTGGCTGAACTTGCGGCCAGCTTGGCTAAATCGCGCGGCGGCGAAGCAGCGTTTACCGGCTGCAGTGGCGAGACCTCTAGCTGCATAGCAGCATAGCCTGTGCTTGCGCGCGCTGAACCACTGTCACTGTGGCTTTGAGCGGCGCCATTATGCACAATAAAATCCACCTGCTCTAGCCGTGACAGCGGCTCGCGCAGAGGACCGGCGGGTAAACGTAAACCGTTGCCCCAAAGGCGCTGGTGATCGAATACGGCAATCTCTATATCCCGTGGCATTTGATAATGCTGCATGCCATCATCACTTAATATCACATCGATCTCGGGGTGTTGCTGGCTAATTAGCGCGATCGCCGTATTGCGTTCTGGTGCTACAACGACCGGGCATTGCACACGCTGAAAAATCAATAAGGGTTCATCACCAGACTCGGCGGCTGTGCTCGATGCCGATACAGCATAAGGGTAGCTGGCCTGACCGCCATAGCCACGACTGACCACTGCAGGCTTAAATCCTTGCGCTTGCAGATGCTCTGCAATCGCTATCAGCAGCGGCGTTTTACCAGTACCGCCAACGCTTATATTGCCAATGACAATCACCGGACAAGGATTAACGACAGCGCTAGCACGGCGACGTTTACGACGCTGATCAAGCTGTGCCAACAGCGCATAGAGCGCACTTAGCGGCAGCAGTAAATACCCCAGCCATGAAATTTGACGACGATACCAATGCTGCTGCAGCCACTGAGATAAGCGACGAGACATGCTAAGACGGCCCAAGCAACATCATATTAATCACGGGTAACTGCAGGCTTGGATGCAGATGCATCGCCGACAGACTCTTGCGCATTCTGCTGCAGCGCATAATAACGACCACCTTGCGCCATAAGGCTAGCATGATCACCCTGCTCAAGCAGCTCACCGTTATCCAGCACATAAATACAGTCGGCATTTTCAATGGTTGATAGGCGATGCGCGATGACAAAGGTGGTTCGCCCTTTCGCGACGGTTTGCATTGCTTCTTGAATCAGTCGCTCAGAATCATTATCTAATGCTGAAGTTGCCTCATCTAAAATTAATATTGGCGCCTGTTTTAAAATCGCCCGCGCTATCGCTAGGCGCTGACGCTGGCCACCGGATAAACGCACGCCATTATCGCCAATTTCGGTATCGTAGCCGTCTGCCATCGATAGAATAAAATCATCGGCATTGGCTAGCTTGGCTGCTGCCACCACCTCTTCACGACTGGCATTGCGCATTTCACCGTAGGCAATATTGTTATGCACAGTATCATTAATCAGTACCAGTTGCTGGCTAACAATGGCGATCTGCTGGCGTAGCTCAGCCAGACTGAGCGAATTAATATCAATTCCATCAAGGCGAATATGTCCCGAGGTTGGCTGATAAAAGCGCGGCAACAAGCTCATCAAGGTGGATTTGCCGCCGCCTGAGCCACCGACTAAGGCAACCATTTGTCCGGGCTTAATATGCATCGACAGCTGCTTCAGAACCGGTGTCTCGCTGCCAGGATAAGCAAAGCTGACCTGATCGAACTCTATCTCGGCTCGCACCGGCTTAGATAGCTGTGCTGGTGGTAGCGGCAATACTTGCTCGTTAGCCTGATCCAGCTGCTGAAATATATCCTGCACGGCAGCAAGCGCTTTTTGCACAATATTGATCACATTGGTTAGCTGGCGGATAGGCTTGGCCAAGGCACCCGCTGCGCCTAGGAATGTGACGAACAAGCCTGCACTCATATCGGCAATAATATCGGGATGCAAGCCAAGCACCACCAAGGCAGCAATCGCAATGGCTAAAAAGAACTGTATCGTTGGTGAAAATGCGGCATCGGTAAACGCCAGTTTTAACTGCTGACTAAGCGTGCGTCGACTGACTGTCGCAAAGCGCTGCTGCTCCAGCGCATGCGCGCCATATATACGCAGATCACGTACGCCATTAATAGCCTCTGAAGTGGCATGCGTGATATCCCCCATGGAACGCTGTAATTTTTTGCTTAAGCGACGAAAACGCTTACTGACAAAGCTGACCACCAGCGCAATCAGCGGTGCCACTGCAAGAAAGGTCAGGGTTAGCTGCCAGTTTAAGTAAATTAAGTAAGCCAGCAGTAAAATAACCGTTAGCCCGTCTCGAAAAATCACGGTAATGGCATTGGTTACTGCACCGGTTACCTGCGTCACATTGAAAATCACGCGACTGACCAAGCTACCCGAGGACTGACTTTCTATCGCATAAACCGGCAAGTCGAGCATTTTATGAAAGATGTCGGTACGTAGATCAAAGATCACGTGATTACCGACATACTTCATAAAAAAGTTGCCTAAAAACGAGCCTATCACCCGCTGCAGTGAGATGATGATAATTAACACCGGTATCGCAAAGCGCGCTTTGCTGGTGTCGCTAACGTCAAACTGCAGCTGCTGATGCAAAAAGCTGACAATTAAACCATTGCGCTGCTCAGTATCAATATTTTGCCCAAGGCTATCGATCATATACTGCATTAAATCGGCCAGTAATACATCGGCCGCGGCATAAAGCAAGAAGCCCAGGAAGCTGATCAGAAAGAAGCGTTTATACGGCCAGGCATAGCCCAATAAACGCCGATATAGTTGCCAATCACTGGCGGTATTTGAGTGACTCACATTTCGCCCTATGGCTCTGGTTGCACCGTGGTAATACTCAAATTCACAAAGCCCATCTGCCCTGCTGCATCCATCGCGGTGACCACCGACTGATGCGTGGTGTTTGCATCTGCGGTAATAATAAACGGGGTATCGGTTTTATCGCCGGCGATTTTTGCAATCGCAGACTTTAGCGTCGCTGCTTGATTATTGATTAATGCGGCGCCATTGATGCTGTATTCACCGCGCTGATTGATTGATAATTTTATCGCCTCAGGCTGCTGCATTTGAGGTGTGCCCTTGGCCTCGGGCAAGTCTAAACGCAGCTCGGTTTTGTCAGTAAACGTCGTAGAGACCATAAAGAAAATCAGTAATAAAAATACCACATCAATCAGTGGCGTTAGATTAACATCGATACTGTCTTTGGCTTGGCGTTTAAACTGCATATTAATCTTTCAAATCGACTTGACGGTTAGTATGCAGCGCATCAACTAATTTTAAGCTTTGTTGCTCAAGCTGCACCACGATGCTGTCGATTCGACGCTGAAAATAGCGATGCATCATCAGCGCAGGAATCGCTATGGCTAAACCCGCAGCGGTGGTAATTAGTGCCTCTGAAATGCCGCCAGCCAGCACCTGAGCATCGCCGGTGCCTTTAATCATAATTTCACTAAAGACCTTAATCATACCGACGGTCGTACCCAATAAACCCAGCAAAGGTGTGATCGATGCGATAGTACCAAGGGGGCTGAGATAGCGCTCAAGGTCGTGAATTACGTGACTGGCGGCTTCTTCGATACTTTCTTTCATGGTGTCGCGCTCACTCGAGTTGGTGAGGCCAGAGGCTAGGATGTAGCCCAGCGGCGACGACATTTTAAGCTTGCGCATGCGTTCAACATCAAATTCATCTTCTTTGATCCAGCGCCAAACCTGAGCAATTAAGTGCGGCGGGGCTATTTTACTGGGGCTTAGGCTCCAAATACGCTCAACACAGATAGCCATGGCAGCAATCGAGCACAATAAAATCGGCACCATCATCCAGCCACCGGCAACAACAAATTCGTACACAGTTTCCCCTTTCAAAATATTTATGCCTGTGATGGCGCAAGTGGCCATGCAACAAGGGCTACAACACGCTCGCATGATAACGAGCTGCCCCAACAAACACAAGGGTAGCCCTGCTCTGCCGACTGAGATCAGAGTCACAGATTAGTGGATAAAGACCGCCTGTCGCAGCAATCACTAATACTAGCTTTGCGCAGCCATGGCCTGTTGCTGGGTGTGAAGCTGGAAGCGTTTATCAGCGCTGAAACGGAGTTTGAATTGACCATCTACAGCCGTTGAGTAGAGCTTAATAGATAAGGCTGCTAGACGCTGCAAAACACGCTGATCAGGGTGTTGAAAACGGTTTAAATGCCAGCGGCTCTATCAGGATGCTTATACAGGCTGCCAAAAGCAAGCGCCATACGTTGGCAATATTAAGCTGCAGCAGCCCAGCTTTAAGCAGCACAGCATAATATTGTGGTGCTTAAATAGTGGTGCTTAAATAGTGGTGCTTATATTGTTACACTTCGAAATGTGAGTTTTATTGCCTGTGAAAATAGTTAATTACACTTTTCGCCTAATCAGATGAAAATTGCTTAGGTGATTAAATGCTTAGCGTTTAATGCTTTTTATAAGAATATCAGCAATAGTGTAATCCACTTCTTTAAACCAATTAATTTCTGGATACTTTTTCCCTGCTGCTGAAAAACAAGTCAAAATAAAATCTCTTGGGTTTTTTCCTGAGCCATCACCGCCAGAGTGAAATGGTGTTGATGTGTTGCCACTCCATATATCCTTTAAACGGCGCACTAAGTTTTTTTCCATGAAACGATTGGCTCTATCCGCTGCAAAATTATCTTTCCCTTCAATTAATTTATTCAATGTACTGAACATATTCGATAAACGATAAGCCATTTTCCCCGCAGGGTGAGGCATGCCTTCTAGTAGCTTTCTGGCTTTATCGATATAAAGAGAAGCTTCTAAATATAATTTTTTTTGGTCTTCGTGATCATCACTAAGCTCTGATAATGCCGATAAAATATAATCAGAGAATGCATTTTGGATCGCATTTTCTATTTCATCCTCTGGAAGACGTTTAAAACCAAAATTTTGCACCAAGTTGGTGATTTCTTCGGATGAAAATAAATTTTTAAGGGTAAAGCGGGTGATCATAATTCTTTTATTTGCTATATTGAAATTGCATTGGCATGCGTTAAATGCCACGCATTGAACATGCGTTACAAGTCCACTTTATCCTATTTTTGGAATCAATGAAAAGATTCCTGGGAGAAGTAGACATGACTACTAAAACTTATGTATATCGCGGTGTTAAATACACAAAAGATGGTGATCAGCACATTACGTTAAAACACAATCGTTTAGAGAAGGTTTATCGTGGTGCTAAGTACTTAAAACTTCCTAATGTGAAGCATATAGTATCTGACCACATCTATCGTGGCACGCATTATATGGCGTAACCGTGTAGGTAGTCGAAGCCGGGGCTTGCCCCGGCTTTTTTCATTTCAGCTTCACTTAGCTGGCCCATTTGCGCCTATATTATGCTGTGCTGCTTACTGGCTGGGCAGCTACTGCAGCTTGGCTTTTATCTATCCTATTTGGCCGCAGTTTAGCCTCATCGATATTGCACAGCTTAACAGCGCATTTTTTCTATTAGTACTGTGGCTAGTGTTGCAGCAATCACTAATACCAGCTTTGCGCAGCCATGGCCTGTTGCTGAGTGTAAAGCTGGAAGCGCTTATCAGCGCTGAAACGGAGTGTGACTTGACCATCTACAGCCGTCGAATACAGCTTAATGGATAAGTCCTCTAGACGCTGTAAAACGCGCTGATCAGGGTGTTGAAAACGGTTTAAATAGCCTGCCGAGACTAATGCCATTTGCGGCCGAGTACGCTGTAAAAAAGAATACGAGGAAGAGTGCTTAGAACCGTGGTGCGCTAACACCAGTGCAGTAAGCGGCAGAGCTGCTTGCAAAGCTGGCTGGGCTAGTATGGCTAACTCGGTTCGCTGATCAATATCACCGGTGAGTAGAATGTGTTGGCCCGCAACAGAAATTAATAAGACGCAGGAACGATTATTGCGCTTACTGATATTCACGGCAGGCGGCCATAGCACCTGAAACTTCACAGCATCCCAGTACCAAGACTGACCTTGCTGACAGCGCTGCACCGGACGCGAAAGCTCAGCCGACAACAAGTTTGGCTCACTGCTTACTAGCTGTTTAACCGCTATATGTTTGAGTAAGTCGGCGGTACCCCCGGCGTGATCATTATCGAGGTGTGAGATCATCACTCGATCAAGCTGCATCAGCCCCTGTGCCGCTAGCACTGGCGCCAAAACCCACTTAGCCATTGAGCCACCTGGCCATGCGGCACCCGTGTCATACACCATAGCATGCCGCGGGGTCTGCAGCAGCAACGCTAAACCTTGGCCAACATCGAGCATATCCAGCTGCAGCGGCGGTTTAGAGGTGTGTTTTTGATTCGCAGTTTGCGAATACAAAACAGGCAGCATCACTAATATGCAAAGATTAGCCATCATTGATACGCGATATGGCATGATATGTCGAAACATTAGCTGCAACACTAGCCACAGTACTAATAGAAAAAATGCGCTGTTAAGCTGTGCAATATCGATGAGGCTAGGCTGCAGCCAGGGCTGCTCAGTTTGCCACTGTAATACATGCTGTAACTGCTGCATTAACAGGCGCAGTTGCAAGGCGACTGAAGTCATCAGCTGCTCAGCATAGCCAATCCAGCTAGCGATCTGGGTCGCGTTTGCGAGCAGCAAGCATGCGGTGACGGCTAGCACAGCGGGCAATACAAGCAAGCTGATCAGCGGAATTAAGAGCCCATTATAAAACAGCGCCAACAGATTGAGCACACCCTGACTGCTGGCCGTTAATGGCCATAAGCAAAACATCATAATGGCCTGCAAGCACAAATAGGCTAAGCCAGCATCGAGGCAGCGTCGTGACCAGCGTGCACGAACTGACTGACAGGCATAACATTGCCGCAGCCGCTTGGGGTATAAGCTGGCCAGCATACACAGCATAGCAACAGCCAAATAGGATAGATAAAAGCCAAGCTGCAGTAATGCCAGTGGCTCTATCAGGATGCTTATACAGGCTGCCATGAGCAAGCGCCATACGATGGCAATATTAAGCTGCAGTAGCTGCCCGGCCAGTAAGCAGCACAGCATAATATAGGCGCGCTGCACCGGCACTGACCAGCCAACTAAACTGGCGTAAAATGCGCTAATGATTAACACCGCTAACGGCACTAGTGGTAACTGCTGCGATAAGCAGATCCAAGGCAGCGGCACAGCTAGCAACACTGCCAATAGCCGAACCAAATAGGCCAGCGCAAACACCCAGGCGGCCAATAAACCCATATGCAAACCGGAAACCACAAACAAATGCACCGTTGCCGTATGCTGTAACAGCGAAAACTGCTGCTGTGACATTGCCGTTTTATCGCCCAAGGCCAGTGCGGCAAACCAGGCATAGTCTTCAATCGGCAACAATGCCTGCAACTGATTTTTAAGCCGCTGGCGAGCTTGGTTAATACAGGCAGTAGTTTCCATGACGAGATCGCGCCATTGTTGGCAATCACCCAAATAGGCCCGCCATTCTCGAATATATGCCTGCGCTAACCATCGCTGACTAAATGCATAACGCTGATAATTAAAGCCAGCCTGGTTTTTTACACCACGAATTGGCTTAGCGCGCAACACAATATGCCAGCGCTGCCCCGCGGCTAGCTGCTGTGGCGCATTTAACAAGGATGGCGACTGCTGCTCATCAGGCAGCTGATAGGCACTGATGCGCAGATAGGCTGATTGATAGAGTGGCAGCTCGCTGTCGATAACCTTAGCGACAAATTGCTGCCGCCTCCCCTGCTGGCTGACCAAGCTATGGATCTGCACACGCATCTCTATGTCACGCTTTTGCTCAGGCAGCTGCTGCCATTTTTCTGCCTGTAACTGTGCGCTCCATGCAAAATAACTGGCACCGACGCAGGCAGCACAAAAAATACCACAACAGCGTATTGCCACGAGATAGCGCTGCGCCAGTGAAAATGCTTGCTGATGTTCAGTCATGATTGCATCACGCCAACTAAATGATAACAGCGTGATGTAATAGCATAGCAAGCCCAGCGCAAGACTTAAGCTCAGCACTAGCTGACAGTATTCGCTAGATATATATTGTTGCCAGGGCCACAGATAATGCAAAAACCGCATTATTATCGCCGCGGCAACAAATGCCACAAGCGGCATCGACACATCCTTGTTGCGTGATGAATGCTTCAGTTATTAACCGAGCTGGCTGATTTCCTTATCTGCCAATATTTAAGGTAGATTAAAAAGCTGTTGTAGTCAGCTAATGTTTCTACATATCCATGATGTTTTAGCGTAGAATTGCGCAAATTTTTTTGAATATCACCATGGCTAAACAATTTCTTAAGCGCTACATGCCGGACGATGACGTGATTAAGCGTAATCGCTGGCTGCGCCTGTGTTTAGACTATACCGAGCGGGCGCAGGTGCTGCACTTTAACCGCCGTAGTGCCTCAAGAGCGATTTTAATTGGCCTGTTTTGCGCCTTTATTCCACTGCCAATACAAATGTTTTTAGCGTTTATTTTGTGTGTTTGGATGCGTGCTAATCTGCCGCTCACCATGGGCATGGTGTGGCTAACCAACCCACTGACGATTGCGCCGGTATTTTTAGCAACCTATCATCTGGGTGCATTTTTATTGCAGCAACCGACTATTGGCTTTGAGTTTGAAATGAGCTGGCAATGGCTGGAACATCAATTTGCGCTGGTATGGAAACCTTTAATGCTGGGCAGCTTAGTGACCGGCACCGTGTTGGCCTGCGTAGGTTATACCGTGGTTGAAATAAGCTGGCGCCGTCATACTTTGCGAAAATGGCAAAGCCGCAATAAGCGCAGTAAACGCAGCCTGCGCAATACTCACAAAAGCTGAACACGCGCTGATGCTGCTTTTGACACAGTTAGATACTGTTAGACACAGCTAGAAATAGTTCGACATAGCTTCAATGCTTGTTGTTTTTGCACAGCTACTTTAGCGTAACTATTTTTAGCACAACTACTTTAGACACAATTACTCATAGCGCAACTACTCATAGCGCAACTACTCATAGCGCAACACCTCGGCTGGCTTTTGCCGCGCGGCAATCCATGCTGGGCTTAAAGTCGCGGCCAAAGTCAGCATAAAGCTGATAGCGCCGACTGCTAACACGTCAGTGATTCGAATTTCGCTGGGCAAGGCATCAATTGGGTAAATTTCGCTGTTCAACAATTGAATACCCAGTAGCTGTTCAATTACGCCAGCAATTGACGGCAATAGGCTACTTAACACCACACCTAACAGCACACCAAGCAACACCCCAATACAGCCAATGACGATGCCCTGCAGTAAAAACACCTGACGAATTTGCCGTTGACTGGCACCCATGGTTTGCAAAATAGCCATGTCTGGCTTTTTTTCTTGCACCGACAGCAATAAGCTCGACACCACATTGAACGCCGCGACCGCGATAATAATAAACGTCAACAGCACCACAAGTTTTTTCGACATCTGCACCGCTTGGTATAAATTACCCTGGCTCATTGACCAGTCTCGAAAGTAATACAGCTCTGTCAGCGCGCTTATATCATAAGCAATCGCACGGCTATTAAAGATATCCTCTACTTGGATCCGCAATCCATCCACTTCGCCAGCAGCAAAGCCTTTGAACTTGGCGGTATTCTCTAAAGAAGCAAAGGCGAGCTTTTGGTCAAGCTCGGTACCGGTATGAATGATTGCTAACACTTGAACCGTATGGCTGCGTAAGCGGGCTGGCCCAGCCCGACGGCTTTTGACCGCACTGCCGCCATCAATCAGTCGAAAACTATCACCTATGTTAAGCCCGAGCTTATCAGCTAAACCCCTGGCGACAATCACACTGCCTGGCTGATTTAGCTGCTGCCAATCAAAGTTGGGCAAAAAACGCTGATAGCTAGCTAGCTGTTGCGCATTATCGAGATCAATACCATAGACTAGGCTTGGCTTTATCGTTTGCCCTTTGACGAACATTGAGGGCAATAGACTGAATGCTGCCACTGATGCCACGCCTGGCTGCTCGGCCGCAACCGCCTGCAGGGGTTGCCAATCACTGATGGCTTCAGTGCGCGTCAGGGTAATATGCGGCACCAAGGATAAAATATCGTCCTTCAGCGCGCGCTCAAAACCATTCATTACCGAAAGCACCGTCAACAATAAGGCTACTGCCAGCACAATACTGGCAATAGACAGTCGGGAAATAAATGCCAACAGCGGACTTTGCTTGCGTGAGAAGCTATATCGCAGGGCTAACAGGCGAGTAAAATATGACACTTATTGGTCCTGTAAACGCAGCTGACCTTGCGACAGCTGGTAGCACTTATCTTGCGCCTCTGCGATCGCCTTATCATGGGTCACGATAATAAAGCTTTGTTGATATTGCTGATTCAAAGTTTGCAGCAGCGCAAGAATATCTTGTGCGGTAGCCTCATCTAAATTTCCGGTTGGCTCATCCATAAGCACGCAGGCTGGCTTTGCCACGATAGCGCGTGCAATGGCTACACGTTGACGCTCACCACCAGACAGCGCCTGCGGACGGTGTTCTGCACGAGCCGCCAAGCCCACTTGTGCCAACACCTCACGCGCCTGCTGAAACGCTTGCTTTCTGGCCATACCGCGAATTAATAGCGGCATTGCAACATTCTCGAGCGCATCAAATTCTTGTAATAAATGATGAAACTGATAAACAAAGCCAAGCTTTTGATTGCGAATGACAGATAGCGCTTGATTATCGAGGCCTGCAAGATTTTCACCATCAATAAAAATATCACCCGAGCTTGCTCTATCCAGACCACCTAACAGATTCAGTAATGTCGACTTACCAGCCCCAGAGCTGCCAATGATCGCAGCGGTTTGCCCTTGCGACAGTGAAAAACTGACTTTATCTAGAATCAGCAGTTGGGTTTCAGCTTGCTGGTAGTACTTGCTGAGCTGTTGGCAATCTATAATCGCTTTCACACTATCCTCACAGTGATAAATGTCTGTCGCTTAATTAGCGTGTTTACTGGCACGGTTTGCAGCTGACCTATGCATTGATGAGTTTATCGATAGGCCAATGCTTCAACTGGCTGTATTTGACTTGCACGCCATGCTGGGTAACTGCTAAATACAATGCTCAGCAAGATAGTAAAACCTATCACATACAGCACATCAACAAGCTGCAAATCTGAAGGTAGACCGGTGATATAAAACACCTTGGGGTCGAATATATATACACCTAGCGCCTGTTCTACAACACTGACAATCGCTGATATATTGGTCGCAATCAGCACACCGATAAGGCAGCCTACAAAGAGACTAATCATGGTTAAACTTAAGCCCTGCGTTAAAAATATCTGCATCGCTTGATGCGGCCGCATACCCATCATCTGCAATACCGCAATATCGCTGCGCTTGCTGGCAACCATCATAGTCAATAGTGCAATCAAGTTAAACGCCGCGACAGCTATGACCAGTGACAGCATGAACGCAATCATAAACTGCTCCATTTTGATCGCCCGGTACAGTTGCTGTTGCTTCTGCTGCCAGGCAACGAGCTGCAAGCCTGAATCAGCAAAGCGCTGGCTAAAGTCAGCAACCAGTGACAAATTTTTATCACGTTCACGACTGTCGACAAAAATCTCAAGCGCATGCACCTGGTCTGCGGCTAAACGATAGAGTTTTCGGGCCTGTTGAATATCAATAAAAGCCGCCTGATTATCAAACGCGCTGCCAGAATTAAACAGCCCAATCACACGAAATTGACGGCTGCGCGGCTTGATGCCAAACGGCGTAATTTGAAAACTCGGCAGCACCAGCTGAACTGTATCGCCAGGTGCAACATGTAATCGATCCGCTAAGGCATAGCCAAGCACGATATCAAATCCTGCTGTATCTGGATTAAGCCACTCACCCTGCTGAATCAATAATTGCTGCTGCCTATTAGGGTCTACCCCTTTTAATTGCACAGCACTGCTTTTATCTTGGTGTTGAATTAATGCATCGCCGCCGACTAAGGCGCGCGTTACCGCTGAGTGAGCTAATTGCTGAGAGAGCACATTGTCTAATTGTTGATGCACGTCTGGCAATGAAAATGCCGCTGCCGAGGATTGCTTAGGGTCAACTTCAAGGCTCAGCTCTGGCATGACGTGCAAAATACGGTTTTGCAGTTCTTGTTGAAAACCATTCATCACCGACATAACAATAATTAATGCTGCTACGCCCAGCATCATACCGACCAGTGAAAGCCATGACAGAAGTGATAGAAA
>JABSRR010000054.1 GCA_013215025.1 Pseudomonadales bacterium | reverse complement strand
GACCGTCGAAATCGACCAAGTCTTATATAGAAGGGATCTATTCGCGATACTTTAGATGAAATGCCAGCACTCAGTTATATACATCAGCTTTAAATAAGCAGTAGATTTGAGTGTAAAAGTTTATTTACGCTCAATACCTGCATCATTCAACACTTTGGCCGCAATTTCTTCAATCGACACATCGGTTGTATTAATGTAGTTAATGGCATGTCGACGAAACATCGTTTCCACTTCATTCACTTCAAATTCGCATTGTCTTAGCGACGCATAGCGACTGCCAGCGCGACGCTCATGGCGAATAGAGGCCAAGCGTTCAGGCTCAATGGTAAGCCCCACTATTTTATGCTTATAGTCTTTTAACGCCTTAGGTATGCCAGCCTGGCCGTCAATATCATCTAAATCGTCTTCGGTAATAGGATAGTTGGCAGCATATATACCAAATTGCAGTGCCAAATATAGCGAAGTAGGGGTTTTACCACAGCGTGAAACGCCAACTAATATCACGTCGGCTTGATCATACTGACGGGTGCGCCCACCATCATCATTTTCCATGGCAAAGTGCACGGCGTTTATACGGTCTTTATATTCAGCTTTATTGGTATCACCGTGAGCACGGCCTACGGTGTGACTAGAGCGCACATTCAACTCATTCTCTAGTGGCTTTAAATATTGATTAAGCACATCAAAATGCAGCGCATTAGCCTTGCGTAAGGTCTGATTAATCGGCTCTTGCACTACCGTATCAAATAAAATAGGCCGCGTAGGCGAACCCTGACTGACTCGATTAATACGCTCAACTACAGCCTCAGCTTTATCTAAGCTATCGATATAGGGCAATACAACGGGGTCAAATTCAACATTTTCAAACTGACTTAGAATACTGCTACCCAATGTTTGCGCGGTAATGCCGGTGCTGTCAGAAACAAAAAATACAGGGATTTTTGTCATGCCTTTTCACTTAAATTATCTTTGAATTTTCGATGATTTTACCTTGTGTTTGCCGTAAAATCGCTGAATATTTTTTTGCGATAAAGTTTTCTATCGTTTTTTCTATTCTCGCTTTAGGAGCGCACAGTGTCACAAGTATTATGGTTTTCTGAATTAGGCATGAACGATGTTGAAATCGTTGGTGGCAAAAACGCATCACTGGGTGAGATGATCTCTAATTTAACCGCCAAAGGCGTATCTGTGCCGAATGGCTTTGCCACCACAGCCGCGGCATTCCGCGAGTTTTTGCAGCATGAGTCACTTGAGCAGCGTATTGAGCAACGTCTAGTTGGTTTAGATATTGATGATGTGAAAGCGCTGGCTGCCGCGGGCACAGAAATTCGTCAATGGATTGTTGATGCACCATTCCCGCCAAGCCTGGAGACTGAAGTTCAGCAGGCATATCAACAATTAGAAGATGGCAATACCTCACTTCGCGTTGCCGTGCGTTCATCAGCGACAGCTGAAGATTTGCCGGATGCCTCGTTTGCTGGCCAACAAGAGACATTTCTAAATATTAACGGGCTCGGCAATGTGATGGTCGCTATCAAAGAAGTGTTTGCCTCACTCTACAATGATCGCGCCATTTCTTATCGCGTGCACAAAGGTTTTGCGCATGCCGATGTGTCGATTTCTGCCGGCATCCAAAAAATGGTGCGCAGTGAAACAGGTGCGGCAGGCGTTATGTTCACTATGGACACAGAGTCGGGCTATAACGGCGTAATTTTCATCACAGCCTCTTATGGCTTGGGAGAAACCGTAGTACAAGGTGCGGTAAACCCAGATGAGTTTTACGTACACAAGCGTGCACTAACTGACGGCAAAGCTGCCGTTTTGCGCCGCAATTTAGGTAGCAAAGCGATTAAAATGGTATATGGCGATGAAGCCGCAGCCGGTAAATCGGTGAAAACCGTCGACGTTGACATGCAGCAGCGACAACAATTTTCAATTTCCGACAGTGAAGTCACCGAACTGGCTAAACAAGCGATGATTATTGAAGCGCACTATGGCCGCCCAATGGACATTGAATGGGGCCGCGATGGTGACGATGGCAAGCTGTATATTTTACAGGCTCGCCCTGAAACGGTTAACTCGCAAAAAGAAAATACCACGATTGAACGCTATCTTTTAAAAGAGCAATCCGATGTGCTGTGTGAGGGCCGCTCTATTGGTCAACGAATCGGCACAGGCCCCGTGCGAATTATCCGTCACATTGATGAAATGCATTTGGTAGAAGAAGGCGATGTATTAGTTTCAGATATGACCGACCCAGACTGGGAGCCAGTTATGAAACGCGCCTCGGCTATTGTCACTAACCGCGGAGGCAGAACCTGTCATGCAGCCATCATCGCGCGTGAACTTGGCATTCCTGCTGTTGTTGGCTGTGGCGATGCAACAGAGGCACTGGATGGTATCAGTGATGCGACCGTGTCCTGTGCAGAGGGTGATACCGGCTTTGTCTATAAAGGGCAATTAGATTTTGATATCAGCCGCAACGACTTGGATAAAATGCCAGATTTACCGTTTAAACTGATGATGAATGTCGGCAATCCGGATCGCGCTTTTGCTTTCCAAGCCCTGCCTAACGAAGGCGTAGGCTTGGCACGCTTAGAATTTATAATTAACCGCATGATAGGTATTCACCCAAAAGCACTGTTAAATTTTGACATGCTTGACGCTGATCTGAAACAGACGATTGCCAAGCGCATTGCTGGATACGACAGCCCCGTCGATTTTTTCCGCAAAAAAATCATCGAAGGTGTCTCATCAATCGCTGGCGCTTTTGACCAGAAGAAAGTCATCGTGCGTCTATCTGATTTTAAATCAAATGAATATGCCCATTTGATTGGTGGGCAAACCTACGAGCCCAACGAAGAAAACCCCATGATCGGCTTTCGCGGCGCATCACGTTATGTTTCAGACGACTTTCAAGCTTGCTTTAAGCTTGAATGTGAAGCCTTAAAGTATGTTCGTGATGAAATGGGCTTTACCAATGTAGAGATTATGGTGCCGTTTTGTCGCACCCCGGGTGAAGCCAAGCAAGTCATTGATTTGCTCTCCGACAACGGCTTAAAACGTGGTGAAAATGATCTACGAATCATCATGATGTGCGAAATTCCAGCCAATGCCTTATTGGCAGAGGAGTTCCTCGAACATTTTGATGGTTTCTCAATTGGCTCAAATGACCTCACCCAGCTATCGCTTGGTCTTGATCGTGATTCAAGCTTAATTGCACATTTATTTGATGAACGTAACGGGGCGGTGAAGAAGTTACTCAGCATGGCAATAAAAGCCTGTCGCGATGCCGATAAATATGTTGGTATCTGTGGGCAAGGGCCTTCTGACCATCCTGATTTTGCTAAATGGCTGATGGAGCAGGGGATATCGACAGTCTCGTTAACACCCGACTCGGTGTTAGATACTTGGATGTATTTAGCTGAGGAACACGCCTAATCGATGCAGTTTATTGCGCTTGAGCAATTAATCAATTTGTATGACGGCTATCGCCGTCGGGTCGTTTTTGATCGACAAGAATGGCTGTTACTTCAGTCGGACGGTGAGGTGTTTTTAATTCAAGCCAACTGTCCGCATATGCAATGGCCGCTCGATCAAGCGGCCATTTCCGCCGACACCATAACCTGCCAAAAGCACCGCTTCGCGTTTAATTTACGTAGTGGCTGCGCTGCTAATCAAGCTGCTAGTCAGTGCAATGCGCTTAAAACACTGCCGCTCAGCTATGACGGAAACCAGATCGGCGTTTGGCGCTAAGGCGCTAAGGCGCTAAGGCGCTAAAGAATTTTGACATATTGCAGCATTTAACGCTGACAAAATATGGTAAGCAAACCCTAGCGGCTGACCGTCTTAACAGTCTTTTGGGCGGTAATAAAATCCAGCAATACATTAGCCGATTCTTGTAGGTAGGCATCATCAATATCGATGGCGTTGCCTACTGATTCTGTCGCAGTCTCTTGCTCGGCTTCATCTGATTCATCGTCTAAGCTTGTTAGCGGCTTCTCACCTTTGGCTAAGCGCAGCTTATTTTCAATCGCTAAGCGTTTCGCTTTATCATCCTCACGCAGACGCTTACGCTCTTTTAAATTGAGTGAGAGAAAATCAATATCTATGCTTTGTTCGTAAGCCAATTTTTCATTAAAGTATTGGAAGTCTGGCTGCAATTTGACGCGGCGTTGTGACTGCCTAATTAATTGCGGCAGCAGTGCAGAGGTTTTATCAAATTCCTTAAATGCCGCCTTACCAATAGAGTCCCACGCTAATGCATGATCAAGCGAACTCTCACCAACTAATTCACTGTTATAGATCTTTGGTAATAAAATATCAGGCACGACCCCGCGATGCTGGGTAGACTCGCCGGAAATACGGTAGAACTTAGACTCAGTAATTTTTAGCTTGCCATGATTCATTGGGGTGAGCGACTGCACCGTACCCTTGCCAAAGGAAGGTGAGCCAATGATTAGGGCACGCTTATAATCCTGCATCGCTCCGGCAAAAATCTCAGAGGCTGAGGCACTCATACGGTTAACCAGTACAATTAAAGGCCCATCATAGTAGGGGCTGAAATATTGTTTGGCTTCGGTATAGGTTTTTTTATCAGACAGACGAATCTGCACGGAAGGGCCTTTCTCAATGAATAATCCGGTTAATTCATTTGCTTCTCGCAACGAGCCACCGCCGTTATTGCGCAAATCAATGATGATGCCCTCAGCACCGTCGTTAACCAGCTGGCTTAGAAGCTTGGCGGTATCCCTTGTAGTTGAGCGATAATTAGGGTCACGTTTTCGCAGGGCTTCAAAATCAATGTAAAAAGCCGGTATATCTAAAATTCCAAACTTATGGACGATACCATTGCTGTCTTCGACATCGATCATGGCTTTTTGTACGGACTGTTCTTCGAGCTTCACTTCATCGCGTACAATCGTAATTAACTTTCTTTCTTCATCACTGACCGCCGAAGCAGGAATAACCTCAAGCCTTACTTTCGAGCCTTTAGGGCCACGAATTAGCTTAACCACCTCATCTAAGCGCCAACCAACAATATCGACGAGCTCTTTATCGCCTTGTCCAACAGCAGTGATGCGATCAGATGGTTTCAATTCACCTTGTTTAAACGCAGGGCCTGCATGAATAAGCCTAACCACGCTGGTAAACTCATCTTTGCTCGACAGCATAGCGCCAATCCCCTCAAGCTTTAGGCTCATGGAAATATCAAAATTCTCCGAGGAAACCGGCGATAAATAATTGGTATGCGGGTCATAAAGCTGGGTGAAGGCATTAATATAGGCTTGATAGACATCCTCGCTATTGAGCTTGGATAATCTGTCAGCTTGATTCTGATAGCGCTTGCGCAGCAGCTCGGTGATTTCTTCGTTACTTTTATCAGCAAGTCGCAGGCTGAGGGCAGCCGCTTTTAAGCGTCGCTCTGCCAACTGATTGACCTCGGCCTCGGATGCAGGCCAGGCTGCTTCCGAGCGATCGAGTTGCATAGCATCGTCATCGTTGAAATCGAATGAGGCAATGGTTTGTGGAAGCGCCGCTAGTAATGCGGTATTTAAAGTAATGACGCGGTTACGGTAACTATTGAAAATATCATATGCAGCCTGCAGATCACCGCTTAGCAACATATTGTCGAGTTTATTGCCATACAAGCGCTGATACTGTGCCACTTCGGCCGCTAAAATAATCAATCGATTCGGATCTAAGGCGGCTAGATAGGCAGCCAGGAAATCTTGCGATAGCTGGTCATTAATCGATAATTCACGGTAGTGGCGTCGCTTTAGCTTATCGACGACCTCAAGTGTGGTAATTTGATGAATGCGTTCGGGTTTTAAATCTTCTGCAGAAAGGAATAACGAGCTGGTCATCATGACCAGGCCAATGAATAACACCCTGAATAACATCATACGAATCTTTAATCCTTGAGATAACAGCAGTATATAATAGAGCTTCGCTATGCAACTAGCCAGTGAAATAGCCTGATCACCACAAGCGGATACAAATTGACTGCCTAAGTTGATTAACCACCGATAAGATGAGCGCTAGATACAGCCAGTAGCCTATCAAGGTAATCTTTTAAACTGTACGCAAGAATATGTGGTTCGGAGCTTGCTGCTTCGACTATTCCGTTTGATTCGACACACTGAAATAGGCTTTGCGGCTGGTATAGGGCTCATAAACTTGGTTTTTAGTCTGCTTTAATACCGAGCCGATCTCGCTCATGCCGGTCACATAGGCTTCAAAGCAGTCTAGTGCTGCACTGATAGGCTTTTCCAAGTAATCACTGCCGGAAGATTGGCGTTTCGATAAAAGATCAATACAGCAGGCCTTGTTTGTCGATAACATCGCTTGGCTGGTGCGTTTAATAATGCTTGATATTTCGGCACTGGATATACTGAGTGGCTCAATCGATTCAAAGAGTGCGCCAATACTAAAAAACTCGGATAAGGCGAAATCTGTAGCGGCCTCTTCAACGCCTTCCCAGCGGGCCTTAATATCTAGGCTGATGTCGTCGTAGCGATCGCCTAAAACACTTGAGAAGTCTTGCTCAAGTATCTGTTTTATATCTATTTTTGAAACTTCAGCAAACTGCTTTAGCTCGGTTGACGAAAGGTATTTTTCCATTAAGGGGAACAGCACTTTTTGCTCAATTTGAATATGGCTCTCAAACAGTTCTACATAATTGCGTAAAAATATCTTCAGCTCCTCATCCTGCAGGGTATCGTGTTTGCGCAATAAAGCGGTGAGGGCAGCAACCACCTGCGCACTGACGTTTTGAATTTCGTGCTTTTCGGATAATAGCGTTTCAAGCTCAATATGTTTTTCAGGGTCGAGTTCGATCAAGGTATTGATCATATTGACCTTTTGTTCGGCATCAAATTTTTGCGGCAGCTCCTGCATATGTTCTACCGTTTTGGCAATCAAGACATAGTCAGGCTCTTTACCGATGCTGTATTCAGCCAGTTGTTGTTTTAACACACGTGTCAGCTCAGTAATATATTTATGCTCGTCTTGCATATTGGCAATATAGGCAGGCACCGACTCAAAATCGTCTACCGGTGCTTTTTGATCATGTTTATCTTTGCGCTGAAAAATATTTAACATATCGCTAACTCATATCTTTTTGGTTTTTTTCATCATATTTGTTTTTTTTAGTATGTGTATTCTAAACAAAGCGATTAAATTAACCATCATCAATATTTAACTACTTGGGAGACAATATCATGGCTGACAAAAAAGACTTAAAAGAAGTTGCAGAAAAAGCATCTGAAACGGCGAAAAACATCTGGCTAGCTGGCCTTGGTGCTTATGGCAAAGCCTTAGATGAAGCGCAAGAAAAGTATGGCGAAGTTTCTGAAAAAATGAATAAAGAATCTAGCCGCTTATTCGAAGAATTAGTTGCAAAAGGCAAAAAGTTAGAAGGTGAAACTTCTGATAAAATCACTGAAGCTAAAGAAAAGTCTACAGCATCGCTTGAAGAGCGTTTGTCTCAAGTGAAAGAAAGCTTAAGCTTTTCAAAAGAAGACAAGCTTGACGAAATCTCTAAGAAGCTTGATCAGTTAATTGACGCTTTAGGCGAGAAAAAAGCGCCTGCTAAAAAAGCTGCTAAAAAAGCCTCTGCTAAAGCATAAGTTTTATCATCAGTTTTTAAGTAACGGCAACGTTACTTTCTGAGCCGTTTGGGGAGCATAAGCTCCCCTTTTTTCTTGTAAAAAAAATCATTAATCAGTAGGGTAAAAGTCTGAGTTGTTTAACTAAAGACCTTATATGAAAACCCGCGAACGCATCCTACTGACCAGCCTAGACCTCTTCAATCACGAAGGTGAACAAAACATCACCACCGTTGATATCGCTAACGAAATGGATATCAGCCCCGGCAATCTTTACTACCATTTCAAAGGCAAAGAAAGCATTATCATGGCTTTGTATCAGCGCTTTGATAACGAGCTATCGTCATTACTGCATCAATCCATATCAGACCCGTTAAGCCTTGAAGAACACTGGCTATTTATTTATGTCGTGTTTGAAGAGATTTACAAATTTCGATTTTTCTATCTTAATTCAACCGAATTAATGATGCGTTACCCTGAGTTAGAGAAAAAATTTCGCCGACTCATGCAGCTGAAATTTTCTACCATAGAGACTCTGTGTCAAAATTTGATAGGTCAAGATGCTCTCAATCGCAGCACTATCGACAGCGCCTGGCTTGCAGAAACCATCAATTTATCGGTGGTTTATTGGTTTCCTTATCAACAGCTAACGCACCCTGATCGGGCGATGGAAAAACAAATTCATCAAGCTGTATATCATGTATTAAATTTACTGGTGCCATATGCGGGTGAACAGCAATTAGATTTCGCCAATGCGATTCAATCACTGTACAAAGATAAAACTTAGCCGTTTATTCATTAACAGCTGAACGCGGCAATCGTTTAAACTAGCGTTTTAGCTTTTCTAGTGAGTGTTATGAGTTTTTCTATATCAATCTGTCCCGTCACCCATTTCCAGCAAAATTGTTCCATTTTATTTTGCCGAGACAGTGGCAAAGCCGCACTGGTTGATCCCGGCGGCGAGCAAGCAACACTTATTAAATTGATCGAAGATGCAGGCATGCAGCTTGAAAAAATCTTTCTTACACACGGCCATTTAGACCATGTGGGTGCTGCGAAGGCCATCGCTGAGCAATATCAAGTACCGATAGAAGGGCCACATATAGCGGATAAATATTGGCTTGACGATATTCCACAATACGCCGAGATGATGCAGTTTCCTGCCACCGAGACCTTTACACCAGACCGATGGCTAGAGCAGGGCGATGAAGTTTGCTTTGGGCAACAGCGTTTGGCCGTGCACCATTGTCCGGGACATACCCCAGGGCATATCGTGTTCTTTCATGCAGAAACAAAAGTTGCGATGGTCGGTGATGTATTATTTAAAGGCTCTATAGGCCGTACCGATTTCCCGGGTGGCAATCATCAACAGCTGATTGACTCGATTCAACAAAAATTATTTAACCTTGGGGATGAGGTGCAGTTTATTCCTGGTCATGGCCCGGTCTCAACCATTGGTGAAGAACGCCAAAGCAATCCCTTTGTTGCTGATCAACGCTACGGATAAGTGATGCAAAACTACTCATACATAGATTTTGATGCGCATTATTACGAACCGGATGACTGTTTTAGCCGTCATATTGAGGCAAAATTTAAAGCCAGCGCGATAAGACCTGATCGCACTAAACCTGATGGCTTAGGGCGCATGATGATTGCTGACCAACGCCTGCATTTTACCTCGGTGATTCAAAATGACTTTGTTGGCGCACCCGGGCTACTGAAAGCATTTTTTAAAGGGGAGAACAGTGACAGTGGGGCGGTTAATTTAAATCCAATTTGCCCACGTGATCATGCCTATATGATGCAAAAAGCTGCCCGCTTAGCGGTAATGGATGCGCAAAACGTCGAAGCCAGCGTAATGCTGCCAACGCTTGGGGTCACCGTGCAACACCATTTAAGTCGCTTCAGCGAATTAGAATACCCTAGCTATCGTGCCTTTAATCGCTGGGTTGAAGAAGACTGGGGCTATGGCGCCGACCAACGAATCTATGCCTCAGCCTGTCTAAGTCTTAATCAACTAGCACCGGCAATTGAAGAACTCGAACGATTAATTGCGGCTGGCGTTAGATTACTGCATTTACCCTGTGGCGCAATCAATGGTAAATCGCCCGGTGACCCATATTTTGATCCATTTTGGGCGCGCGCGGCAGAGGCGGGGGTAGTGATATGTTTTCACATTGGCGAAACTAACTACAACGAAAGCTATGCTGCCCAATGGGGAGAGCCCGCGAATCCACCAATACATCGATTTTCAGCCTTAAATACCTTTTGGGGCATTGGTGCAAGAACCATCACCGACCATATTGCTGCGATGCTGTGCCACAATGTTTTTGGGCGCCACCCAAGCTTACAAATAGCCATAATTGAATTTGGCGCGAGCTGGGTATTTGAGACATTATCAAACTTAGATAAGATCTACCGCATGGCAGACCATAAAGATAAATGGCGCTTTGGTAAACCGAGTGAAAAACCGTCAACACAGTTCAAACAACACTGCGCCGTGGTACCCTTTTTTGAAGAAAACATACCCGCATTAGTAAATTACCTAGGCGATGAATGCTTAATAAATGGTTCAGATTTTCCACACCCTGAGGGCTTAGAAGCGCCAGCTGAAATGTTAGCTGAAATGGAAACCTTAAATCAGCAGCAGCAGCGAGCCATTATGCGTGGCAATGCTGCTCGAATACTTCGAATCAGCGACTAATCAATCGCTGAAAATATCAGAATAGGGATATCGCGAATGCCTTCAGTACGGGCGCGATACTCCTTATATCCTTCATAAATCGCGTCTAATTTCGGCCAAAGCAGCGTTTTTTCAGATTCTGACGCTTCTCGTGCACGCATTTGACGTTTTTCAGCGCCAATTTGAATCGACACCTCAGGATTAGCCTGAATATTTCGATACCATAGCGGCATGGTTGAAAAACCACCTTGCGAGGCCACCATCACAACGTCGTTACCTTCACGCATATATAACAGCGGTGTTTTGCGCGGCTCGCCGGATTTTCTACCAATGGTGGTAAGTATCGCGCAAGGCGCACCCAGAAAAGTATTCCACAATTTACCGTTGGTTTTTTCGTAAACAAAAGTTTGCCATTTACCAATGCGCTTAATAAAACGCTTGCCAAATTTTTCTTGGCCAGCTGACCAAGGTTTATAAGTTTTTTCTGCAGTCATAAAATCTAAAACGGATTGCGATTGGATCGAGGATCGTCCCAATCTAAAGCTTTGGGATCATACCAGTTTAATTCTTGTTGCACAGCAAGCTGGGTAGATTCTGATAAGGTTTGCCAGATGGTTTGTAATTGCTCTGAGGCCTGTTGCTTTTTTCGCGTCTGTGGTGACTGCAGCTGCAAAATTAATTGCGGCAGCTTTAAGGCCTTCGATAAAGAACCAGACACAATGACATCTTCGCCCATAATGATGCGTCGATGGGTGCGCCGATTTAAAACTGTCTCCAGAGTAGTGGCACAGCTAAGCAATTGTTCTTCATTGAGAATTGATAAATCCATTAACATAGTATTTTAAATCGAAACACGTTTATCAATAAAGTGATGAGTATCCTAAGGGCGATGGTTTAACCCAAGTAGCTTACAGCCTTATTATCCTATTTAACATAATATATATTATACGAAGTTTAGGATAATTATTTATACAATTATAAAGTTTACGCAATGATACATGATGCAGATGATACGCTATGCAAGCTAAGCGATTTAAAAGCCATACACATGAAAAGCTAGCCGCTTAAACCCCAACTGGCACTGATACCTGCATACCGATAGAATAAAATCTTAAAAATAACGTGTTTTTGGGTTTATAGATCTACGTTAAAAATGCTAACAAAGCGCTTGCCGACTTATACCCCGAATAAAGGCTAATTTGATTTTCATAAGTAAATAAAAATAACGGTTTCTACGGGCAAGCCGCAGACACTCCGCGATTTTTTTTGACTTATGAGTTGAGGTAAATATGAATTTAATAAACGCTGATGATAAGGATGAAATTGAAAAACAAATAAGTAAGTTGC
>JABSRR010000053.1 GCA_013215025.1 Pseudomonadales bacterium | reverse complement strand
CTGCCACTGCTTGAACAAAAGGCATGGTATCAATACACACGCCATGGGCGAGCCAGAGGCACAGAGCCGGTTAACTACGTGCAAAATATTCGTCAGTTTCAAGACTTATTGGAATGGCGCTTTCCTAAGTCCAGTGACCAACAGTTGCCAGCACAAATGAACGTCAAAGAGCTGCAGCAGATTTTACCCGCTAGCGTCAACAAGCTCACGCCAGAGCCGCAGGCATAATACTGCTATGCACTATTGATATTCTGTGTTTTTCTATGTTTTAGCAGCAAGGCAAATTGAGGGCTAAAACCAGAGATAAGCCGATACACGCTGCTTACAGTTTACTTTTCTTAAGCGCTCGGCGCTGACGAAAAAAACGGCTTAGCTTCTCACCTGCACAGTCTGCTAACACCGGCTCAGCAACATCGACTTGGTGATTTAAAAAATCTTGTTCAAAAAAACGCATCTGCGATTTGACTGCACCTGCCTTGGGCTCAGTCGCCGCATACACCAAACGCGCCACCCGCGCATGCACAATTGCACCAGCACACATCGCACAAGGTTCGAGGGAAACATACAAGGTAGTATCTAACAGGCGATAGTTATCTAACTTCGCCGCAGCTGCACGCAGGCATTGGATTTCAGCATGTGCGCTGGGATCGTTCAACGTAATCATTTGGTTACGCCCCACAGCCAGCAACTCGTCGTGCAATACCATGACTGCACCGACCGGCACCTCGTTATCGGCGGCCGCTAAATCAGCTTGTTCTAAGGCTTGGCGCATCCAGTATGCATCGCGCTCTAGCGTATCAGCGGAGAGTTTCGTCATAATCCATAACCAGTAAACCGTATCAAAACTGCCATCGCACTATCAGATTTATATATGCTTTATTCTATAAATTAGCACTATAGCAAAATGAGGAAACACTATGCAGCCTAATAAAAAGCGCTCAGCTAAAATTGCATAACAAACGACAGGCACCGAACGCTAGGCATAAAACGGCAGGCAATAACTGCAGGCAATAAAAAGCCGGACATTCATCCGGCTTCTTGCTTACTGATCTAAACTCGTTTAAGCAAGTCGCTTAAACTGAATCGGTAACTTACGCGGCTTAGGCAACGGCACCCACTCAAACGAGGCGTTAAAACCTTCAGGTAAAGTATAGCTGTAGTTGACCAGCACCTGATGCATAAAGCATTTCGCCAACATTTGAGCAAAGTGCATACCAATACATTTATGCGCACCACCGCCAAAAGGTTGAAACGCAAACGAGTGGTTTTTATCTTCCCGACGCTCATCACTGAAGCGCTCCGGATCAAACTCTAGCGGATTGGTCCAGTGCTCAGGGTCACGGTGATTCATGATCGTCGACAAGAAAACCATCGTATCAGCTGGCACCTGAATGCCATCAATTTCTATATCCTTGATAGTTCTGCGCGCCAAAAAAGACACCGATGGGCGCAGGCGTAAACATTCAAACAGCACCTGCTGCATAGTTGGCAGCTGATCAAGATCTTCATAATCTAAAAATGGCTTATCCAAAGCCAAGCACTCGGCACGCATTTTCTCCTGCCACTCAGGATAAATCGCAGAATAATACATCATATGATTTAGCAAAGATGTAGTCGTATCATGCGCAGCAAACAGTAAGAACGATGCCTGCGGTATGATTAATTCTTTATCAAAAAATTCGCCATCATCGGTTTTCTCGCGACACATAAACGAGAGCATATCTTCGCCACTGCCAGCGCGGCGCTTATCAATTTCTTGACCGAAATAATCGCGCAGATAGCGCTCGCCTTTCTTGCCTTTATTATAGGCTGTGCCAGGCCATTCTTTTCGCACCTGCCCAAGCAAGCCATCATTAATATCTAAGAAGGCCTGGTTCATTTTCACCGTATCTTCACCGGCTTCAGCGCCAACAAATACACTGGCACCAACTTCTAGCAAAGCCTTTTTGATATGCGGAAAAAATTGAAAATTATCGACGTTTTCCCACGACTTGATATTGGCAGCCAAAATGGGGTTCATCATGCCAACATAGTTTTTCATCGCAGCATTTTTGAATGCTGTTTGCATCATCCGACGCAAAAACTTGTGGTCATCAAAATCCTTCATCAAGATGCCGCCACGATAAAACTGGTTAAGCGACTCCTCGTAACCCATCTCATTGGAAAATTCTTGATTGCGGTCTAAGAATAAGCGCTGAAAGTTATCGCAGCCTTGCAGCATGATACCTTTTTGATGCAAGATTTTTACCCGCGCCACATTGCCGTATTTGTCTTGTAGCTCTTTGACCCATTTATCTAAACCAAAAATGGTGCGCAGTGAGTTGCCAAAATACGGAATGCCGTAATCACCCGGAATATGATCAATATTGTGATTATCGGCGTGTGTTAAATAAGATTTATCGATTTCTGCTTTAGCCATGAGCCACCTCGTAAAATCGGGCACCTAAACAATTGCACCCGCAGCATTTTATCGTTTTTATTATTTGTCGAACGAACGTTCGATTAAAGCGCGGAATGATAGTCAAAACCGCCCGCAATAGCAAGCGCTGAGAATATGAAGCTTTTGTTAATAAGCATTTCTAAGACAATTAGGGTAGTATGTTGCCGATTAGCCGTTGGACAACCATGAAAGAAAAAAAACAAGACAAAAAACTTAACCGTCACGACATTATTGAAGCAGTAGCAAGGCTGATTGCTGAAGACGGGCTTGAAACCTTGACTATGCGCAATATTGCCAAACATGTTGGCTGTAGCGTGGGCACCCTGCCACATTACTTCGAAGGCAAAGATGATATTGTTATCGCCGCGTTAAACTGGTCGCACGAGCGCATCTTCAATCGTCTTGACGCCATGACAGATGCCGCCGAAATCCACTTACAAAATTTGTACCCCCTGCTCAGCGCCTCGATGCCAACGAATGATGTCGCCGATATTGAATGGCGAGTTCGTTTATGTCTGTGGGATTACGCCACGACTGACCCAGAAATGCGTTTAAGTGTCGCCGCCGTTGCTCGCTACGCCGATGAACTTTTACAGTCGCTGATTATTCAACTGCAAGAGCAAGGCGAAGTGCGCGCTGATATATGCCCCTCTACCACGGCATTAACATTCTACCAAATGTGCATTGGCGCCGGCTTTAATATGCTGCATCACCCAATGGAAAAACGCGAGCGGGATTTAGCGCCACTGCATGAATACATCGAAATGATTAAAACACCAGAGCTTGAAAGCTAAACGCCTTTCCCTGAAGCCCACTTAATCTGGCAAACCAAGATTTCGTTTAGCAATAATATTGAGCTGGATTTCTGAGGTGCCACCACCGATGCTTTGAATTCTTGAGAACGCCCATTCTTTCGCACAAAGTAATTCATCTGCAGAAAAATGATTAGCATTTCTATCATCCGGCCAACTCAGGCCGGCAAAGCCAAATGCCTGCAAATATAAATCGAATTTTTGCATATAAGCCTCACTCATCGCCAGCTTGAGACAAGACGAAGCTTGTGAAACTTGACCCTGCTTAAACTCCTGTAGCATGCGCTGCGAGGTTAATTCAATCGCCTCGGTCTGCATGGCGTTTGCTGCGATTTGATCACGCAATATCGGTGAAAACTCTGCCAAGCTTTGCCCATGCTGATGCGCAACCACGCTCTCAAAGCTTGGCGCAAAACGATTACCGAGATCTCGCGAGCCCATCATATTGCGCTCATGCTGCAGCATTCGTTTAGCAATCCCCCAACCATGATTGAGCTGACCCANTAACTGATGCTTTGGCACCTGCACATTATCTAAAAACACTTCACAGAAATGTGACGAGCCTGAGATCAACTCAATGGGCTTGGTCGTCACGCCAGGCAGCGCCATATCAATCAGCAATACCGAGATACCATCATGCTTGGCCACATTAAAATCAGTGCGCACCAAGCAAAATAAAAAATCCGACTTATCGGCAAAGCTGGTCCACACTTTCTGCCCATTCACCAAAAAATGATCGCCACAATCCTCAGCCTTACAAGATAAACTCGCCAAATCTGAACCTGCACCCGGCTCTGAATAACCTTGGCACCAGCGAATTTCGCCGCGCGCTATCGGCGGTAAATGCTCTTGCTGCTGAGCCTCGGTGCCAAACTCTAAAATTGTAGGGCCCATCATATGCACCCCTAAACTCATCAAAGGCGGCCTTGCGCCAAGCTTTAGCATCGCTTTTTGTAATAATTTAGCCTCAGCAGGACTCAGCCCGGCGCCCCCAAAAGCGGCAGGCCAGGTTGGCGCTGTATAGCCTGCGTCAACCATGATGTCTAGCCAAGCCTTGGCATCGGGGTTATTGAACTGCTGCTGACGGCCGCCCCATATCGTTTCTTCACTAGACATGGGCGTGCGCATAGATGTGGGGCAATGCTGCTCAATAAACTCGCAAAACTGTTCAAATGTAGACATAGTTAACTTGTTATTTACTTATAGACGTTGACCATTATCAACGCTAAACAATACCGATGTCATTAACTATTTAATCTGCATGAATAAGCTTTAACAGAGGGTAAAGCCGTTGCGAATTACACAGGCTTCTTGTACATTACAGCCATACTATTACACTCAAAGGAATTAGCACAATGAAGCAGTTGGGCAGTCAAGACGCAGGCTTTGTTTATAATGAAACGCCGAATACGCCAATGCACATTGCCGGCTTAGGCATTTATGACCAATCAACCGCACCTGGCGGGCGACTTGGCCACAAAGACATTATCAAATATGTGCAAGATCGGATTCATTTGGCGCCCATTTTTCGCTATAAATATGTTGAAGTGCCTTTTGGCCTCGACAAACCCTACTGGATCGAAGATCCCGACTTCGACATTGAATTTCATATCCGTCATATTGCTTTGCCACAGCCAGGTGACTGGCGACAACTTTGCATTTTAGTATCACGTCTTAACTCTCGCCCGATAGATTTTAGTCGCCCATTATGGGAGGCATACATTATTGAAGGCTTGGACAATGTTGAGGGCTTGCCTAAGGGTAGCTTTGCGATCATGGTAAAAACGCACCACTCAATTGTTGACGGCGCGTCTGGCCAAGGCGTGTTTGGTGCACTGCATGACCTTACACCCGAAGCCACCGCATCACAGCCATTAAAACCATTAACCGTCGATCGCAAGCCGACTTCTTTAGAGCTTATCGGTCGCGCCATCCCTAATCGTTTACGCAATCCGCTTAACCAAGCCAACTCAATATATAAGACTGCGCCTAACTTGCTGCGCAATGCTATCAAACTGTATAAAGGCGAGATCCCCTCAGGGACCAAGCTTAAAGTACCGGCAACACGTTTTAATAAGGGTTTGTCACCACATCGCGTTTTTGAAGGCACATTCTTTGACCTTGATAAGGTGAAGCATATTAAAAATGCTATAGCGCAGGGCACAACCGTTAATGATGTCATGCTTGGCATTGTCGCTGGCGGTATTCATAAGTATTTAAAGCACCATAACGAGCTGCCTGCTGAATCCTTAGCAGCGATGATGCCGGTCGATATTCGCACCGATGATACTCGACACCTCGAGGGCAACCAGGTTGGCGGCATTTTCGCTGAGCTTCATACCCATCTTGAAAATCCGATTGATCGCCTAGTCGCGATTCATGAAAGCACCAACCAAGCCAAAGATCTGGCCGAAAAAGTTAACACCCACTCGGTGATTCAAAACTATATGTTTGGTTTTATGAATCCTAAAATGGGTCGGCGCATTAACCGACTGATGCAAAATGCTGGGCTGATGGAAAAGTTTGGTCCGTTCGCCTGCAATACCTTAGTCACCAACGTGCCGGGGCCTAATTTCCCACTTTATCATGCTGGCGCCGAAATGGTTTCTTACTGGGGCATCCCGCCGCTTACCGATTGCATGGGGCTGGGTCATGCCGTATTTAGCTACTGCGGCAAAATTTCATTATCCGTATCTGCTGACCGAAACATGATGCAAGATCCTGGCTTTTACATCGAATGCATTGAAGCGGCGTTTTCTGAACTCTACGCTGCAGCACTCGATCATGAAAAAAAGGCCAGTAAAGCACCGGCTAAAAAAGCGGCTAAATCGAAAGCCTCGGCCTCATCTAAAACCGCTGCTTCAGCCAAAGTAAGCGACAATGAGAGCAAGCCTAAGCGGAAAAGAGCAGCGCGCAAAAAAGCGGCTGCCCGCGCAAGCAAGCCTAGCACCACTGCCGCATCAGCTTAAGCCGTCGGTTTATAAAAACCGCCGGCCTTTAGATGAAAAAACCGCCAGATTCTGGCGGTTTTTTTATGATTTTCTTTTTATAGCCATTAACTGCGCTATACTGCGCGTCTTTAGCCTCGCATCGTTGGTGGAGATATACCTTGAACACATTCCAAGTCGCAACTGCTGATCAACAGACCCTTTCTAATTGGCAAGCCAGCCTGAGCGCTGAATTTGCGCAGCTCAAAGCGAAAGGTTTAGCATTGGACTTGACGCGTGGCAAGCCTAGCTCAGCGCAGCTAGATTTGAGTAACCGCTTAGACGGTATTCTTGACGGCGATTATTTCTTTAACGGCACAGATTGTCGCAACTATGGTGGTTTAGACGGACTAACAGCGCTGAAACAGCTGTTCGCACCCAGTCTAGGTGCTGACTCAGAGGATATGATTATTGGCGGCAATTCTAGCTTGACCATGATGTATCAAACTATTCTATTTCATTATCTCTATGGTGCAGATGGGCCTGACAGCGCATGGAAAAACCTTAAAGCGCCTAAGTTTATCTGCCCTGTGCCTGGCTATGACAGACACTTTAGTATTTGCGAAGACTTTGGCATCGAAATGCTCTGTGTTGACTTACTGCCGGACGGCCCCGATATGGACGCCGTTGAAGCTCTGTTAAAGCATGACCCAGAGATTGTCGGCATGTGGAATGTGCCGCGCTTCTCTAACCCAACTGGGATTGTTTATAGCGATGAATGCATTCAACGGATAGCTAATCTCGGCGCTATCGCGCAAGCCCATTTCCGCGTTCTTTGGGATAATGCCTATGCCCTGCATACCATCAGCGACACTGCAGCTACACTAGGCTCAATTTCTAAGGCCGCTAAACAGTGCGGCAATTATGACCATATTATCGAATTCGGCTCTACCTCAAAGGTGACTTTTGCCGGTGCCGGCGTGGCTTATATGGCCTGCTCAGAAAAAAATCGTCAGGTATTTTTGAAGCACTTAGGTATGTCTTCAATTGGACCTGACAAAGTCAATCAACTTCGCCACTTAAAGTTTTTTAGCGATGCTGAGGGCTTAGCTGCGCATATGCAATTGCATAGTGAGTTGCTACAACCACGATTTGCTGCAGTTCTGGACCAATTAAGCGAACAGTTTTCCGACTCGGATGCCTTAAGCTGGACCATACCCGAAGGCGGCTATTTCATTTCGGTAGACACTTTACCTGGACTTGCTAGCCAGGTTGTTGCGCTTGCGGCAGACTGCGGGGTAAAACTGACACCAGCGGGTGCAACCTACCCATACGGTAAAGACCCCAGCGATAAAAATATTCGACTGGCGCCGAGCTTCCCAAGCGTTGCAGACATCCAAACCGCCATGGAAATTTTTTGCTGCTGCGTTAAGCTGGCCAGTGTTGAACAGGCATTAGCTCAGTTCTAATTGGCTTCAATCGGCGTTAATCGGCTTTAATCGGCGTTAATCAGCCTTAGTCGGGGCTTTTGGCCGATTAGGTAATGGAAATGCTGCAATATTGGCTCCTGCAGCATTGTCGCTTATTTTTACCTGTCCTTCTTTCTCGACCTCATCGATACGGATTACCGAATGCATGGGAATAAAACTGCGTTTTACGCCTGTAAACTCGGTTTTCAGCCTATCCTCACTGGGGTCGACAATCAATTCACTGCGCTCACCAAAAATAAAGGCTTCAACCTCAACAAAGCCATACAGGTCAGAGGCATAAATATGCTTGGCATACATTTCATAAATTTTATCGTGATTCTGAAATTGAATACGGTAGACAGCTTGACTCATCAGTGTTCTTCATAGGGCTATAAATTCGGACGCCAAGGTTAGCAAATACTGCAGTAAAAATCAGCTAGGCCAATGCATTGATACTAAAATACTGTGCATAATGGCTGCATGTGGGTATAATCGCTGGCCATTTTTTACACAGCATTAACTAGGTAAAACGCGAATGAGCGACGCCGCAAAACCTGTCAAAAAACTTTTCGTAAAAACGCACGGTTGCCAAATGAATGAGTATGATTCGGCCAGAATGGCGGATCTATTGGGCGAGTCGCATCAGTTAGTCAGCACTGATCGCGCAGAAGATGCCGACGTGATTTTATTGAATACATGCTCTATCCGAGAAAAGGCGCAGGAAAAGGTGTTTCACGAGCTTGGTCGCTGGAAAAACTTAAAAGATAAAAATCCTGACTTAGTGATTGGTGTAGGCGGCTGTGTTGCTAGCCAAGAGGGTGACAATATCGCCAAGCGAGCACCCTTTGTTGATGTGATTTTTGGCCCACAAACCTTACACCGCTTGCCAGAGATGATCGACGCCTCGAAGCAACAACAGGGACCAACCGTCGTTGACGTTAGCTTTCCTGAAATTGAAAAATTTGATCGTCTCCCTGACCCAAAACAAGATGGGCCATCGGCGTTTGTCTCAATCATGGAAGGCTGCAGTAAATATTGCACTTTCTGCGTAGTCCCCTATACCCGGGGTGAAGAGGTCAGTCGACCCGTTGCCGATGTGCTTACAGAAATTGCTGTATTAGCCAACCAAGGGGTACGTGAGGTCAATCTGCTGGGGCAAAACGTGAATGCCTATCGAGGTGACAACGAAGCTGGTGAGGTGGTCGATTTTGCCGAACTATTACATTACGTTGCGCGCATTCCAGGGATTGATCGCATTCGCTACACTACCAGCCACCCGGTTGAGTTTTCAGATGCCTTAATTGATGCCTACGCAAGTATTCCTGAATTAGTCAGCCACTTACACCTACCGGTACAGTCGGGCTCAGACAGAATCTTGATGGCCATGAAACGCGGCCATACTGCGCTGGAATACAAGGCTAAGATCCGCAAGCTACGCAAAATTCGTCCTGATATGTCGATCTCATCAGACTTTATTATTGGTTTTCCAGGCGAGTCTGAGCATGACTTTGCCGAAACTATGAAGTTAATCGCTGAGATTGGCTTTGATACCAGCTTTAGTTTTATCTATAGCGCTCGCCCTGGTACACCTGCGGCAGAGTTAGCAGACGATACCGATGAATCGGTAAAAAAACAGCGCCTAGCTATTTTGCAAGATCGTATATTACAGCATGCGCAACAAATCAGCCGCCGCATGGTTGATAGCGAGCAACAGATTTTAGTCACTGGCGTCTCAAAGAAAGATCCGGGGCAATTGCAGGGGCGTACAGAAAACAATCGTGTGGTGAATTTTAGTGCAACTGACCATAGTCTGATTGGGCAGTTCGTTAAGGTGAAAATTACCGAAGCATTGCCTAACTCACTGCGCGCTGTGCAAATTTAACACTATACTTGCCTATGTTATCTCTGGCTTTATCGCTGACATTGCCGCGCCATGATCAATATTCAGCGCAATACTTATTGCACTCTCGGCTATTGGCCAATGTTTTATTGCAAACCGTTTAGGAAAACCTGTGGAACTCGAGCAACAAGCTATTCAACTTCCCTTCACCCTTGAACCCAATCATGCACATCAATTAGCCAATCTCAATGGGCAATTTGATTGTCACCTGAAACAAATTGAAGAACGCCTCGGCGTCATTATTGCCAATCGCAGCAATCGTTTTAATATTGAGGGTTTTGAAGATCAGGTTTGCGCAGCCAAAGCGGTTATTGAACATCTCTATGAATTAGCCGGCTCGCAGTCGATCACGCCTGAGCTCGTGCACCTTAGCCTGCAAGAATCTGGCGTTGAAGCGCTATTGAGCCCGCAAGATGATTCTGATAGCGAACAAAATGCGCCGAATATCGCGCCAATTACCAGTATTCGTACCCGCAAAAGCCTGATCAAGCCGCGTGGTCACAACCAAAAGCATTACGTCACGCAAGTAAGGCTGCACGACATTAACTTCGGTATAGGACCAGCCGGCACGGGTAAAACCTATTTAGCCGTGGCCTTGGCCGTTGAGGCACTTGAAAAAGATCTGATTCAGCGGATTTTACTGGTTCGCCCAGCGGTAGAAGCTGGAGAAAAGCTGGGGTTTTTACCTGGCGATTTAAGTCAAAAAGTTGACCCCTACTTGCGCCCCCTGTACGACGCGCTCTATGAAATGCTCGGCTTTGAGCGAGTCAATAAACTGATTGAGCGACATGTCATTGAAGTAGCGCCGCTCGCCTATATGCGCGGAAGAACTCTCAATAACTCGTTCATCATTTTAGATGAAAGTCAGAACACTACCCGCGAGCAAATGAAAATGTTCTTAACCCGCATAGGTTTTGGCTCAACTGCAGTCATCACCGGCGATATTACCCAAGTAGACTTACCGCGCAATATTAAGTCCGGATTAAAGCATGCTATGCAGGTACTTCAGGGTGTTAACGGCATTAGCTTTACGCACTTCAATTCTAAAGACGTGGTTCGCCACCCGATTGTTCAGCGCATTGTCGAGGCCTATGATCAATTTGATCAAAGCCAAGAAAATACTGACAATAGCTAATATCATGCTACCGTTCCTAACCTTTATTTTTGCTTCTTGCACTCACCCTTTATATTAACGTTTGCCGCGAATCACAGCTAAGACATGGATATGCCGTTGCTTTCTATAGACATCAATAATGAGTTATCCGCATCTGAGCAAATACCCAGCCATGCCGATTTCAGCAAATGGCTAAATTTAGCTTATGCCGCCACCTATAACTCAGCGAATGGTAATGCAGCTAAAGGTGAAGACAAGGATGTATATAAGGATGGCCATAATCATCACCAGCCACAGGATGCTGAAGTATGCCTAAGCTTGGTTTCTGCATCACAGATTCAATCTCTGAACGCCAAGTACCGCGATAAAGATAAAGCGACCAACGTCTTGTCTTTTGCTGCCGAGATAGCCGAGGAACATCAATTTAACTTTCTGGGCGATATCATTATTTGCGCCGACGTTGTCAAACAGGAAGCTAAAGCGCAAAATAAAGCCTTGATGGATCACTGGGCGCATTTAAGCATTCATGGCTGTTTACATTTACTTGGCTACGATCACGTCATCGAGCAGCAAGCCCAACAGATGGAATCACTAGAAATCGCTCTACTAGAGCAACTCGGCATTGCCAACCCCTACGCAATCACATAATATTTTACTAGGTTAGGATCAGCCCAACTTAAGAGGCAAAAAATTAATCGATAATGAACAGCGAAGATCGATCGACAAACGATTCGGGTGACAAAACCTGGATCGAAAAAATAAAGCAGATTTTCAGCACCACCCCACAAACTCGTGAAGATGTGAACGAACTGTTACAGCTTGCTCGCGAGTCATCGCTACTCGACAAAGAAGAATTTACTATTATCGAAGGCGCCATGGAGGTTAGAGATCGACAGGTACGCGAGGTCATGGTCGATCGCTCACAGATGGTTTTGGTGCATGCCAGCCAATCCGCAGAAGATTTTTTGCCCACGATTATTCAATCTGGCCACTCCCGCTTTCCAGTCGTTGGTGAAGACAGTGATGATATTCTCGGCATCATTCACGCTAAAGATTTTCTGCCGATGTTAATCCAAAAAAACGAACAATCTTTAAATATTCACGATTATTTGCGCCCAATCCACAAGGTGCCAGAGAGCAAACGGCTTATCAATTTGCTGAAAGACTTTCGTGAAACGCGAAAGCATATGGCGATTGTATTTGATGAATATGGAGGTGTTTCAGGCCTGATTACCATAGAAGACGTGCTCGAAGAAATCGTTGGCGAAATTGAAGATGAGTTTGATGTTGACGACAGCGTGTTTATTAAACCGCTCGGCGACCGCAGCAACGACTTTATTATCAATGCCCTAACCCCAATTGAAGATTTTAACCAGCATTTTAAAAGCCAGTTATCAGAGTCTGAATTTGATACCATAGCCGGCCTTATTACCCAACAAGCTGGTCATTTACCTCAGCGCGGCGAATATATTCAGCTTGATCAGTTTAAGTTCAAAGTTTTACATGCCGATAATCGACGCTTGCACCTGTTGCGCATGACACGCCTTAGCGACTTAGCCAGTAATCCTGCAGAATAAGCTTAGCAAATATGCAAGCAAGGCTTTATTCAGTTAGCACTTACATCCTGTACTTNATAGCAGGCGGNTTAATCACCCTAAGTTTTGCCCCTTTCAGCATTTGGCCTGCCTGCATCATCAGTCTAGNCTGTTTTTTCTTTGCCCTGAATCAACTGACAAGCAATAAAATCCAGCTTTGGCTGTTTTCTTCTGGCTTAATGCTCACATCCAGCTACTGGGTTTACGTTAGCATGAACACCTACGGGAATGCCCCTCCATGGCTTGCCAGTATACTAACGCTTATATTTTGCTGTTTTATTAGCGCATTGCTGATTCCCTTTTTTGTCATCTATAAAAAAATAAAGCCAAACAACGCACTTCTTAACAGCTTACTTTTTGCCAGCATCTGGACACTTTGCGAATGGTTTCGCAGCTGGTTTCTAACAGGTTTTCCTTGGGCGTATATTGGTTATAGTCAAATTGACGGTCCATTAGCTCATTATGCCCCGATCCTCAGCGTATACGGCCTAAGCTTTTTATTAGCATTTATCAGCAGTCAGCTAGTCACCTTGTTACAATTCTGCTTTGCAGCGTCGTTTAAAGCGCAGCCTAAAATTATCGCGCTTCAGCTTATATCCATAACGCTGATTTTTTTTGCAGCACCGCTACTGCCCATCAGCCTGTGGACGCACAATAGCGCCTCAGAGCCAATAGCCGTTAGCCTTGTGCAACCGAACACCAATTTACACTATAAGTGGAAACGCGCTTTTCGCGAGCCAATTAAACAGCAGCTGCTCAATTTAAGCCAGATTGAGCAACAGCCACACCGACTCATTGTCTGGCCAGAAACTGCCATACCGCAATACTATCACGCAGCACTGGACGACTTGCAGCAATGGAGCAAGCAACTATCTGACGCGCAACAAGCGCTGATAACAGGCATCCCATCAGCATGGTATCAAGACGACAATAAAGTTTACCATAACAGCATGCTAGGCCTTGGCTACGCTTCTGGTATTTACCATAAACACAAGCTAGTTCCGTTTGGTGAATTTATCCCATTAGAATCAGTATTACGCGGCGCGATTGATTTTTTTGACCTACCCATGTCGGCTTTTCGCCCAGGCCCGCTTAATCAAGATATGCTGCGCGTTGAAATTGCCGGGCAGCTGTTTCACACCCTGCCAATGATTTGCTATGAAATAGTTTACCCTGAATTTGTCGCTCAACGTGCAGCCAAGCAAGATTTTTTACTGACGGTTAGCAATGACGCTTGGTTTGGGCAATCTATCGGCCCCGTTCAACATCTTGAAATGGCAAGAATGCGCGCTTTAGAAAATGGACGCTATTTAGTGCGCAGTACTAATAACGGCATTACCGCCATCATTGGCCCCGATGGCAAAGTTTTACAGCGCCTAAAAGCGTTTGCCGCTGGGGTACTCGATGGCGAGATTTACCCACGCCAAGGATATACGCCTGTAGCGCAATATGGCACAATACCGTCGATTATATTTAGCTGCTTTTGGCTTCTGCTCTGCTTAGCCATAAGCTTACATCAGCGGTCAGTATAAATAAGCAATCGCAATCTCATTCCAGAGCATAACTTCACACTCAACCATTTTTCAGTTAACGTTTTAGCCTAGAAAATACTCAAATAATTTATGATGCAAGAACACTATCAGCCCAGCACCATCGAACATCAAGCGCAAGATTATTGGCGCAAGCAACGCAGCTTCGAAGTGACTGAGGACAACAGCAAAGAAAAGTATTACTGCCTGTCAATGTTTCCTTACCCCTCGGGGAAGTTACATATGGGGCATGTTCGTAACTACACCATCTCGGATGTGATTGCGCGCTTTCAGCGCATGCAAGGTAAAAACGTTCTGCAGCCCATGGGTTGGGATGCCTTTGGTTTACCTGCAGAAAATGCCGCGCTAAATAATAATGTGCCGCCTGCTGCCTGGACCTATGACAATATTGAATACATGAAAGGCCAGCTCAATAGCCTTGGTTTTGGCTATGATTGGAGCCGCGAGCTTGCCACCTGTAAGCCTGACTATTATCGCTGGGAGCAATGGTTTTTTACCCAGCTTTATCAGCAAGGCTTAGTGTACAAAAAAATGGCCACCGTGAACTGGGACCCTATCGATCAAACCGTACTGGCTAATGAGCAAGTTATTGATGGTCGCGGTTGGCGCTCAGGTGCGGTAGTAGAACGCAAGGAAATTCCGCAGTGGTTTATCAAAATCACTGACTATGCTGACCAGCTGCTAGAAGATTTAGACCAGTTAGATGAATGGCCAGAGCAGGTCAAAACCATGCAGCGCAACTGGATTGGTCGATCGACCGGTTTAGAACTCAGCTTTGACATTGCTGATAGCGAGCATAGCCTGAATGTATTTACTACTCGACCCGATACCTTAATGGGGGTTAGTTACCTTGCCGTTGCTGCAGAACACCCTTTGGCCAAAGCGGCAGCTAGCGAGCAACCGGCTCTGGCCGAATTCATTGCCAAACAAAAGAACGTCAAACTGGCTGAAGCCGATATGGCGACGATGGAAAAAGAAGGCATGGATACCGGGCTTAAGGCTATTCACCCGATCAGCGGTGAATTGATCCCGGTATGGACAGCTAACTTTGTGTTGATGTCCTATGGTTCTGGCGCGGTTATGAGTGTGCCTGGGCATGATCAGCGCGACTGGGAATTTGCAAAAAAATATCAACTACCGATCCAGCAAGTAATTCAAGGTCTTAACGACGAAATTATTGACGTTCAAGCAGCCGCATTTTGTGAAAAAGGCATATTGATCAATTCTGGCGAATTCAACGGTTTAACTGCTGACGANGCGTTAAACGCCATTGCGGANAAACTCGAACCACANGGCAAGGCTACGCGAAAGGTTAACTACCGTTTACGTGACTGGGGCGTATCGCGGCAACGCTATTGGGGTACGCCAATCCCGATGTTCAATCTAGAGAATGGTGGCGAAATTCCTGTGCCTGCCGACAAACTGCCGATTTTATTACCCGAAGATGTGCAGATGGATGGCGTTCAATCACCGATCAAAGCTGATCCAGCATGGGCAAAAGATCAGCACAATGGTGAACAGGTGCTGCGCGAGACTGACACCTTTGACACTTTCATGGAGTCGTCTTGGTACTACGCCCGCTTTACCTCAGCCAATTTTGATAAAGCAATGCTCGACCCAGACGCGGCTAACTATTGGTTGCCGGTAGATCAGTATGTCGGCGGGATTGAGCATGCCATTTTACATTTACTGTACGCACGCTTTTTTCATAAACTGATGCGCGATATGGGTCTTGTGAACTCTGACGAGCCTTTCAAACGGCTGCTGTGCCAGGGCATGGTAATTGCTGAAACCTTCTACCGTGAGCAAGCCAACGGTAAAAAAGAATTTTATGCCCCGGCCGACGTTGATATGCAACGCGACAGTAAAGGCAAAATCATTGGCGCCAACCTCATCAGCGACGGCAAACCGGTGACCATCGGTGGCATTGAAAAGATGTCAAAGTCAAAAAATAACGGCGTAGACCCACAGGCGATGATCGAACAATTTGGCGCCGACACAGTGCGTCTGTTTATGATGTTTGCCGCGCCACCGGAACAATCCCTAGAATGGTCTGACTCTGGCGTAGAAGGCGCTAACCGGTTTTTGAAACGCTTCTACAAGCTNGTGTATCAACATAGCCAAGCCAGCGATATCGAACCATTAGAGCCAGCAAAACTTGATAAGGTACAACAAGACTTACGTCGCAAAACACACCAAACGATTCAGAAAGTGACCGATGCCTTTGCTACCCGTTATGCTTATAACACGGCTATTGCTGCGATCATGGAGCTTTGTAATGAGCTGGCAAAAATTAAAGTCCGCAGCGGTCAAAACTTAAGCCTTGAAAAAGAAGCCTTAGAAGCTGCCATTTTAATGCTGGCGCCTATAACACCGCATATAAGCCATTATCTGTGGCAGGCATTGGGCTATACTGAGGCCGTTATTGATGCGCGTTTTCCAGAAGTTGATGCTGCAGCCTTGATCACTTCAAGTGTCGAGGTCGTGATGCAGGTCAATGGTAAGGTGCGCGGCAAAGCGGAAACTGCAGTCGATAGCAGCGAAGAGAGCGTTTTAGCACTGGCACAATCGATCGATAATGTCGCCAAGTTTTTAGATGGCAAAACCGTGCGCAAAGTCATTTGGGTGCCGAATAAATTACTCAATATTGTAGCAAACTGATGCATGCTGCGAGACTGATACAATACTGCTTAACTCTGGCCTGCTGTATTACAGTGACTTGCTGTGGTTTTCACCTGCAAGGTCAAGCAGGTGATCTGAATGTTGACACCCGCTTACAGCAATTAGCGATTAGTGGTGAGCAACCTCTCAATCAAGTTGCACTAGCATTGCAGCGCCAAGCGCAGCGAGCCGGTATTATATTAGATGAGCAAGCCTTGGTGCGTATCGAGATTAAGAAACTCAGCGTGGAGAATCGACGCCTTAGCGCAAGCCAGGGTGCCGACATTGACCAATATCGACTAAGCATGCAAACCCAGTGGCAACTGTACCGAGAGCAACAGCTTTATTTACCAAAACCGGTCAAGCTTGAACGTGATTATGATTATCAACGCAACAATCTGCTTAGTAATGAACAAGAGCAAGAAACCATACGTCGCGAATTAGCCGAGGCCAGTGCTAAAGCCATATTACGTCAAGCCATGTGGCTTGCGGCTAATCCACCAGATTGTGGCACTTGCAATCATGCCTCAGATGCCCCATGAGATTAAAGTTAGAACAACTTGAACATCAGCTAAAACAGCCCCTAGCGCCGATCTTTTTTATCAGCGGTGACGAAACCCTTTTAATTGAAGAGGCTTGCGACAGCATTCGCGGTGCAGCCAAAAAGCAAGGTTTTCTTGAGCGCGAACGCTTTCATCTTGACCAAGCCAATGCAAATTGGGACGATATTTTACAATCAGCGAACAGCTTATCGTTATTTAGTGATAAAAAACTGATTGAAGTGCGCTGCAAGTCAAATAAGTTAGGTGATAAAGGCAGCAAGGCCATTCTAAACTACCTAACAAAACCTAATCCCGATATTGTCTTATTGATACAGGCACCCAAGCTTGATAGCGGGCAACAAAAAAGCAAATGGTTAAAGCAAATTGAAGCTGAGGGTCATAGTTTAAGCGTATGGCCGATTGATCGCGGACAACTGCCTCAATGGATTCAGCAACGCCTAAGTCAACAGGGCTTAAACATCAGTCCTGACGCATTGCGTTTTCTGTGCGATGCGGTTGAAGGTAATTTACTCGCAGCAAAACAAGAGATCGATAAATTAGCGCTGTTAAATCGCGGCAGCGACTCAGCAAGCGCTCTCTCACTCGAACAAGTCAGTGCTGCGGTGAGCCAATCCTCGCGTTATACTGCATTCAATCTACTGGATCGTTGCTTAGCCGGCGATTTAACCGGCGCATTGCGCACATTGAACGGCCTCAAACACGAAGGCACTGATGCCAGCGTGATGGTATGGACTTTAGCAAAAGAAATGCGGCAACTGCATCATGCTCGCTCTGAGCACCAATCGGGCAAGCCGATTGAGCAAATTATGCGTGAGCAACGGGTATTTTTTAACCGTCAGACTGCGTATAAACAGGCCGTTCAGCGCTTAGCGCTAAGCCGCATAGAATTGCTGTTACATAAGCTCAAACTAGTTGATCATGCTATCAAAGGGATTAGCAAAGATGATCCGTGGTTATTGCTAGAGCAGCTTTGTAAAGGCATATGCCAAGCCTAAATACTATCGCATGAATCATTAGGTAAACCATCGTAGCACCAGCAAAAGTCTTTTGAAGTGTGCCGGCTCATTGGCTGCTTATTGGCTGCTTATTGGCTACTTGTTAAGTGACGCTTTGCTCGCTTTATATCGTAGAAGTTAACCGCTTTTCTACTCAGCCATTAGCAATTTGCTTTGCTAGAGCTGCACTGTGACTAAGGAGCAATAGGCGGATAATCTTGCAGGGCCTTATCAACCGCAGCACGAATAAGCTGCATCCTATCTTCAGGTGTTTTTACCTCTGAAAGAATCGCACTGGCTCCCGCATGGTAGACAACATTTCTAGAAACAGGATCAATAAAGTCAATAATCAAACTACCCACTTTATAGTCAATAGTATCAATATGGCTCACGCTCATATTAATACTAGGTCCATAGTATCGGCGACCATAATAATCAAAGCCAGGGTCGGTAGTGGTAATGCGCTGACGTTGTTTAATTTTTGTAATTAAATGAAATGCTACCAAAATATCAGCCTGCTCGGCTGAAGCTTTTTGGTAATTCAGCGCTGCCATTTTGTCGCTTAAAGCCTGCTCTACCCGATTTTGCATAAGCCGAGTCACGTCGTCATCGACAAACTCGACAAAGCTATAGCTTTTAATCGCCTTAAAATTAAACTTCGGGTCATAGTCATTTTCAACTTGAATATTGTCACCACAGGCAGCAAGAAAATTAAGCAACAACAGTCCGAATACGGTTTTAAACACCTTAGTTTTACACACGTAATAATGCCTCATTTATTTTTGCCTCAAGCTGATATTTGTATGCTAAAAAATCTACCGTTTGTAGTTTATGACCATAGGAGTGACTGATGTCCGACAGCTCCAACTCTGATATATAACAAGGATAGTGCATACGAGAGCGGCGCTTTGCCATGATCACGCGAGCAACGGCCTCGTAAATATCCTCGCCCCAATCCATCGCTGCAAACATTTTGTCGCCACAAATAATATTAAATAATGGCGCCTGATTTGCTGCCGTTTTTTCCGCAATCGCAATGATCGAAAAATGCTCGCCAGCATGATGGCTGGACTTAACTGGCATGTCAGAAACTTGATAGTAACCGTTTTGTTGCGCCGTTAACTGATAAAATACAATCGGTATATCAGTATAGGCCAGGCTAAGTGAGTTTTGCTGCTTTTCCTGAGTTTCTAGACGATACAGTGTTGAGAATAAGAAGGTATCAAGGGCACTGACAAATGTATCTTGATGATGATATTGCATTTGCTGTCGACAAACTGAACCTTTTTCATCAGCGATGTAAATTTCAACCTGATCAGGCTCTGTAAATTCAACAAAGACTTGCACCGTATCTGGCAGCATTGTGTCAACAACTGCTGCCAGTTTAGAACCCGGCAGCGCATAACGATCTAAGCAAATCGGACTATAGCGCTGTTGCTCCTGCCCTAAACGTTTGATGAGATCGCTCTCGCTACGAGCACCTTTAAAGCTGATTTGATTTTGTTGGTACTGCAGGATGAAAAACTGTTGCTTCATTTGCAATACAAAGCGGGTGTGCATGGACAGCTTGGAGTTATAAAAGCAATTACTAAAATCTTGTAAAAGCTCTCTCAATCGAGACACGATAGGCTCTGCAAAATAGCGACAATGACTATGGAACGCTAGCGCAGGTAATGTTTGCGTTGCACTTGGCGGTACCATTTGAATAAATTCTGCTAAGAAATTCAGCAGACTAATAGGCCCCTCATAACGCTGGCAAATAAGCTCACCCCAGCTATTCAGCATTAACACTTCAATATTATAAATAATATTGTTTTGCTGCTGGTGATAATCAAAAGCAGCCGTGTGGGCTATCGTCGCTTGACGCTTACCAGAGATTTCTTTTTTCACATCAACCGCAACATTGATAAACACATCAAGCTTTGTAAGCCGCGCAGGTTTGGCAAATGCATCATCGTTAGCAAATTGCTTTGCCTGCAGCAGTAAAGGCGACTGGCGCAGCGTCGCAATGATTTGCAGTAGTTCATCCTCGTCTAAGTCATGCTCGCCACCTAACACATGTATTGATGTTTCATCAACAATCAGCTCATTCACTAAACACCAAGACAATAATTCAATTAATGTTTTAGCGCGATACAGGGGTGGCTTTTGTTTCATTTCGCGCGATTTAAATCGCTCGTTAAATACCAGCCAAATAAAATGATCTTGTGATTTGATGCGCGATATAAATAATTCTTTCTCTTGCAGCGATGAGGCCACGGCATCGTTGATGATGTGTAGTTTACCAATCTTACTATCGCTGCAGGCGTGCAGTTGTTTTGCCACTTGCTTTAGAGCTTGTAATTGCAGCTCAGGTAAATCTTGATGACGGCGGGCAAACTCAGCGATGTAACGACAACTGTTATTTAGACAATTGAATAGCTGACGCGACTCATCCAATACTTCTGCACAAGGCCACTGCATGCGGCCATCAATACGTTTAAGCTCGTCTTGAGACCAGCCCCACTCAGCCACTAAGGCAGTCATTTGCTTGTGCTGCCAGCTGGGTTCCGCTGTGCGTTGCGATAGCTGAGAACCAACTTGGTAGTAAAAACAGCGGCGTAACAAAGCCAAACGCTGGTCTTCATGACGTGCTTTTAAGTAAGCCTCAACTCGACGAAATACCATTAAATAGCTGTCAAGCTGATTTAAATCTAGCTGATCTTGATATACCGCCTGCTTAAACTGATTAGCCAAGACTTCGGTATCAGGAAACTCACTGATATATACCTCTATCAACAGTAAGCTCATGCAAGCTTGATAGGGTTGATCAAAACATTGAGCAAACTCTTGATTCGCCAGCTCTACTAACTCATTGGCAGTAATGTTAGGAATGGGCCCAAAGTCGATGATCTCCTCAGGCTTCAATAAGCCCTTGTGAATCAATAATGAACTGTATTGTCGATACTGCACATCATGCTCAGGCGGGATTAACCACCACAGCGGCATTCTGCCGGCTATCATTACCGCACCACGGTAAAGACGATCGAGTTGTAAAAAGTTTTGCGGCACATGCGTCAGTGTTGACGACGCATGCTGCTGAAACTGTCGAAATTGGCGATCGACCAATACAATTGACACTTTCAGATTTAGCAGCTTAGCCCAGGTTTCAATCAAGTCACATTTACGTCGAAGCTGCAGCAATGCGTTGAGTGCAATATCGTCAGCATGGCAGACCCAAACTTGAATATATTGCTGCGTTGACTGGATAATAGAGCCACAATAGCCTGATAGAAAAAGGCTTAGAATTTGTTCATGATTATCTTGCTCAACCGGAATAAAGCCTGGCGACAATCGCTGTAGTTTCTGAATTTCGGCACCAGATGGCTGATAACGACAGATACCAGATGGGGTATAGTCAGATACAAAACAAGGGAACTGAGGATGGTTGGTATGCAATAAAACCGGCAGCGCATCCAGAAATAGCTGCTGCTCCTTACTCAGGTCAAGACGAATTCGCGCAAGACGACCCAGGGTTATCTGGACAAAGCGCTTTAATATTTGACGCTGCTCAAGCTTATCACGCACAGGATGCTGCAAGGAGAGCTCTGCCTTGTTAACATTTGCCTCGGTTAACATTCGTACGTCCCTTACTTCAATAAAATCATTATATGTCGATTATAGCGAGATTCCATACTCGTCACCATCGGCAGAATAGCGCTTAAGCAAGCAAAAACCGCCGACCATCAAGTCGAAAATAAGCGCCGTAAGTGAAATCAAGCTTGTTTTATTCTTTTAGCGGGGCAAAATAGCCCTATTTTGGATAACTATTTTGTTCACTGAGTAGGTTTAGCCATATCTACTCATGCGCTTATTGAATAATTACATTGTCTTGTGCTGTAAAAAGCTGCGCTGAACAAAAATACTGATAAACAGTTTCAACCTAGGGGTAATTGAAGCATGTCTGAGCAAGTTTTTAGCGTGTTAATTGTCGACGACTCGTTTTTAATGCGTCGTATTCTTTCTAATATTCTCGCCACCGATGCTGACTTCTCGGTTGCAGGCGAGGCCAGCGACGGTATTGATGCCTTAGAAAAGCTCACCGAGCTGAACCCCGACATCATTTTATTAGACATCGAAATGCCACGCATGGGCGGCATTGAGTTTTTACGCTTATCCAAAATTTTAACCGATGCTAAAGTGATTATCGTATCTTCAGTCGCCAATGTTGATTCACCTCAGGCCAAAGAGGCACTTGAGCTAGGCGTTACCGATATTATTCATAAACCATCTGGCGTGCTGTCATTGGACATGGAAGAACAACGAAGCCAGGAATTATTGCAAGTGATTCGCAAAGCCGTCGGTCTCGACAGTTAGTTTCGCCAAATTACAATAATAATAATTTTGACCCATGGCATCTGATCTTTTCGAAAAACTTTGGCCCGCGTTTGTCAGTGAAATGACAGAGCAGCTTGATAGTGCTGAGTTATTATTGGCCAAACATGCGGTTAAGTCAGACGCTGAAATAAACCAGCTATTTCGCAACTTCCACACCATTAAAGGCAGCTCGGCGATGATTGGCTTCAATCATATGGAAGCGCTGGCACACAAAGCTGAGGATATCCTAGCAGCCGTCAGAAACGACGAATACGCCTTTGATGAAGCCGTTACCGATATCTTGTTAGAAGCCATCAGTGGCTTAAAGCTGCAATTTACTCAAGCCAATAAAGACCAACAAAACCCGCCGGCGCAATCAGAACTGATTGCACAGCTAGAAGCATTTCATCAGCAGCAGCTTGGTCAAGAGAGCGCCAAACTGCCAGAATTAGCCACTGACAGTAAATTACTTGATGAGATCTCGCAAAGTGCAAAGCTAGCGGTGCCTTCTCTCGTATTGGGCTTAGATAAACAAGCTCAAGCTGATCGCATTGAGCCCGGCATTAAGCAAATGGCAAAGCTTGCTTCTAGAGCAGGCTTTCATGCTTTGGCTAAACAGCTAATGCAGTATTTAGCATTTTTAGACGCAGACCAGCCTGCCACCTTACTTAGCTTAACTGCCGATATCTTTGATAGCTTGAAGTTGATTGCTAAACAACAGCAAATTGACCTCAGCCTTGAGATGACGTCAAGGATTTGCCAGAGTAAATTAAACGAGCAATGGCAAGTTGAGCTCGGCTCAATGCAGCAATCCTTGCAACAGCTAGCTCAGCAGTCTCAACAAGATTGGCCAGCTGAGCAATCTTTAGCACTGATTGAACAAGCGAAAACCCTAGATAATTATTGTTCACTGTTCGGCTATCAGAGCCTCAATGCCAGTTTACGCTATATACGACAGCTCAACCTTGAGTATATTCGTGGCTATATTCAACTTAGCTCAAGTATCTTAACTCAGATCATTGCGATTATTGAGCTTGCTCAGCAGTATGAAGACAGCGAAGCCTTTCACGCCACCTGTTCCGATAGTCTAGATAAACTCCAGCAGATGACGGCGCAAAATAATCACGCCAGTGACGCCGTAAACGATTGCAAAGCCAAAATTTTAACTCTCTGCCCGCTCCATCCCGATGCGCTAAATGATTTATCGATAGACTCGCTCAACGCATTGCTGCATGAACTAGAGTCTGGCAAAAATGCTTTCGAAATTGACCTACGTTTTGAGAATGAAAGCCTCGGCGAAAAAGTGCTCACCGCCTGCCAGAATATCGGTGAAATGATTCATAGCCGAACCGTATTCCATGATTTTGTGAACGGCGTTGCGCAACGAACCTCTTTTTGCATTTTATTACTGTCCGCCAAACCTGCTGAAGATATTGAAAAAATCTTATCGATTATTGATCGTAAGCAAGAAGTCTATGAGCTTCTGAAGGCCGACTCGATTGAGCAAACTGCAGACGACTCTAGCGCGACAACCGCCGAGGCTGAAGCAGAGGCTTTTGAACAGACTAGCGATGACATTGCACTTCTGGCCAGTGAAACAGAAATATCGGCATCGGCATTAAAAATTGATAGTAAGGCGATTGATCAATTGATTGCCACTGTTGGTGAAGTTAGCACAACGCAAAATCGTCAGACACATTTATTTAATACCGCCGAGCTGGAACAACATATATCGCTGCTCAAGCAATTCACTGCAGATCATAATAACCATCAACTCAGCGCTTCAGTTGATTTTATTGCCAAAGGCTTGCAACAACTCAACACTAACAACCAATCTATTCAAAGCAGCATCAAACAGCTTCAGTCATCGATTTTAGATTTACGTGTTATTCCAATAGCCTATGTTTTTGATCGTTTTCATAAATACGTGAGAAGCATCGGTAAAAAACTGGGTAAAAATGTCAGCCTAGAGATTGAAGGCGAGCAGGTAAAAATCGATAAGGCGATGATTGACATATTAGCAGAACCACTGGCACATATGGTGCGCAATGGTATTGATCACGGCATCGAAGATAGTATTGAGCGGGCTCAGCAAAACAAACCAGAACAGGGGAAAATTCAGCTCATTGCAGAACAGTTTAGTGATCATGTGATTATTCGCATCATTGACGATGGCCGCGGCTTGGATAAGCCTTTGATTGAAGAAAAAAGTATTGCCTTGGGGCTTTTGTCAGCTAGCAAGTCGTACAGTGATGAAGAAATCTTTAGCTGTATATTTGAACCGGGCTTTTCAACCACACAGACCTTGACTGAAACCTCAGGCCGAGGTGTTGGTATGGATGTTGTTAAAAACCAGATCAGCTCTATTGGCGGCAGCATTANTATCACCTCAACGCCTGGACAAGGCACTAGCTTTGCATTGAAATTACCGATTTCTACTGCGATTCAGGCCGTCGTGCTATTACAAAGTGAACAACAATTATTAGCCATGCCCGAACGCTTTGTGCAAGAAGTTATGCATATCAATAGCGATGACATCCAGTCTATTCAGGGGCAAGCAACCACTCGCTTTCGCAACCAAATCTTACCCTTATATGATTTGCAAAGCCTCATCACTGGCATCAATACCATCAAACATCGTCAGCATGATTATGAGGTATTAATCTTGGCTAATGAAAACGCGAGCGCTGGACTGATTGTCGACGCCACAGTTGGCCGCGCTGAAGTTTTAGTCAAACAAAGTCACCCGCTATTTCAAAGCTATCAAGGCTTATCGGGTGCAGCAGTCATCGGCGATGGGCAGGTCGTGGCAATACTTGATTGCGCAGGATTATTTAAACTGGCCATGGACACTAAGCATGATATGGCTAAAAACGAACAACTTATTCATTAACCCTAGCGTTATGACAAAAGGTCAACAGCATGAAAATTTCAACCAAACTTAGAACGGGCTATTATTTGATCGCGGGCATGATTGTGATCAGCGCTTCAGCCGGCTACTTTGGATTTACGGCATTATCGTCGGCCTTAGACTCGGTGACTGGTGATATATGGGACAGTTCAGAAGGCGCCACACAGTCGAGCCGGGGCATTTTTGAACAGATGTTGGTGGTTGAAAAAGTCTTAGCGGGCGAGACCTTGCAAACCAATTCAGCCGAATCCGGAGAGCAGCTAACCAGTGCCTCAATAGATAAATTAAAGACTGCCAAGCAACTCAAAGCCGAGACTATCGAGGACATCGAGCTCAAATATAATAGATTTCTAACGCTTAAAAATGCGATCTCAGAACAGTATCAAGAATTTTCTGTAAGCTACAATTTATTAGCTAACAACTTTACGAAATTTAATGCCCTTATCTCAGAAACACAATCACTAAGCTCTCGCAAATTACGTGACACCTTAGTTGCACTTAAGTCTTCTCAACGTGCAGGTAATCAATTAGGAGCAATCTGGACAATTAATGACCAAAATAAAGAAGCGCAAATAAATTTGTTAAAAGTTGAGCATTTTTTTGATTCGTCTGCAGCAAAATTGGATTTAAGCGATACCAAGCTAGCAGAATTAGAAGACAGCTTGTCTCGGCTTGAAGAGATTATTCAGCAATTAACCGCGACAGGCTTTTTTCGCAATACTACATTAAACGCAAACAGCGAAGCAGCAATGACGCTTACTGCTGCTTATCAGCAGCAATTCAACACCTTGCAACAACAGGTGGAGCAGGCCTTAACGTTAAGCCAGCAACTTTACGCCAGCAAAGCCCAGTATGACCTTGCCTCATTTGAAGTATTAGAAATTTTAAAACGCACCGAGCTTGATGTGGTCGAACAAGTTGATTCGCATATTGCCGGTATTGAAAATACGCAATGGGTGGCACAGGCTTTAATTGTGATTACTGCGGGGCTGAGTTTAGCGATTTCAATCTTTATCAGTATCAGCGTGGTTAACGTGATGATTGATTGGCTGCAAGCAACACGTAAATCAATCACCCAACTCGCCCAAGGCGACTTGTCTAAAACCGAGCTTAGCCGCACCGGCAATCATGATTTAGACGATATTGACCAAGCGCTGCAAGAAGTCACCTTAAAGTTTTCTGACGTGATGGAAGAAATGATCAAAAACACCGATCTGGTTAATGATATTTCTAAACAAATCAGCGCCTCAGCCGACAGCATAAGCCGCGGCGCTAATGAGCAAGCAACCAGCGTTGAAGAAACCTCAGCGTCGATTGAGCAAATGAGTGCCACCGTCTCACAAAACAATCAAAACGCAAAAGCGACTCAAGATATTGCGGTTGAATCCGCCTCAGCAGCGCAAGAATCCGGTCAACGCGTGATCGAAATGGTTGCTGCGATGCGAAAAATTGCTGAGAAGGTGTCGATCATTGACGATATTGCTTACCAAACCAATTTGTTGGCTTTAAATGCCTCCATAGAGGCTTCACGTGCGGGAGAAGATGGCCGTGGCTTTGCCGTTGTCGCAGCAGAGGTCAGAAAATTAGCAGAACGTTCTAAAGTCGCTGCATCACAGGTTATCGAAATGGCGCATTCGACCGTACAAGTCTCAGAAGAAGCTGGCGCCAACCTCACCTCGATCCTACCAAAAATTGATCGTACCGCTGAATTGGTGCAAGAGATTTCAGCAGCATCAACCGAGCAGTCCTCTGGCTTACACGAGATTACCTTTGCTATCTCTCAACTTGATCAAGTAGCTCAGCATAATGCTAGCTCATCTTTACAGTTGACAAAAATGGCTGAAGACATGGACCACTCGATTGCAAAATTGCATGAAGTTATTCAATTTTTCCACGTTAAAGGCTAATCCAAGGTTTATCTATGTTAGACAGCAACAGCCCTGCGCTAAAACGACTTATCGATCTGATCAGCCACTATGCTGGACTTAAACCCTCAGAACTCCTAACGCGCAAGCTATCCTTTATTTTAAAGGGACTGGGTGAAAACGAGCTGAATGAGTGGGTAACCTCTATCGCCAATGATCCATTTAAAACCGAGTTACCGGCGCTAGTAGAAGATTTAAATAATCACGAAACCTATTTTTTTCGTGATGCCGCGCCGATGAAGCTGTTAAAAGATAAAATTCTGCCTGAATTAATCGACAGTAAATTACGCGCGCGCGACTTTAACCTGACTATTTGGTCGGCCGCTTGTTCTTCCGGTGAAGAGGTTTACACCCTAGGCATGATGATTTTATCGATTTTCATTGAGAAGAATCTCAGCCTGAAACTGCGCAATGGCGTAATTCTGCCACCCACTGGCTGGAAGATTATCATTAATGGCACCGACATTTCGCGGCAGGTGATTCGCAAAGCCAGTGAGGGCATTTATGAAAATTCCGACTCTGGTCTCTCTTCGTTTCGCAACTTCCCCGATGAGTACCTCGATTATTTTTCACTGATTAACGAACGTGAAGACTTATTGGGTAAAACCAAACGCACCTACCAGATTAACGATGTTGTCAAATCACTAACCAGCTTTGAAATCTTCAACTTAATGAGCCCAATACCGCCTATTAAACAGTGCGATCTTATTTTGTGCCGAAATGTCATGATCTATTTACATGAAGACGCGCAGCGCCATGCGCAGATGGTATTGCGCAGTGCCTTAGCTTCAGGTGGGCTGTTATTGTTGAGTGCGGTCGATAATATGTTTGATCAAATGGGTATGATTCAGCATAATAACTTAGGCTGTGTTTATTATGAAAAGCGCTGAGCCGCATCTTGTTTTCGAGGTCAGCGACGCGCTATTTGCACTACCTCTTACCAGTCTTATTGAGGTTAGCGACCGCCTAACCGTTGCAGCTATGCCATTTGCCCCTAAATGCATTGATGGATTGATTAATCATAATGGGCATATCATTCCACAGCTTAATGCTAAGGCTATGTTTGAGGCCTATCTAGATAAAAAAGATCTAACTGAAGTTTCTAGCAATAAAAAAAAGCATCCTAGTCTCATTATTTTTGACTATCATCATAGTCATTATGCGCTTGAGGTTGATCAAATTCTCGAAAGCCTTGCATTGACTGA